>CACXIM010000010.1 GCA_902767725.1 uncultured Bacteroidia bacterium
CTTTCGTTCTCTTTGTGTTCCTTTTCCCGTGTCCGCTTCCCGTCTACTCGACTGACGCGGACCGTTTTTCTTGTGCTGGCCTCAAGCTTTCAAAGAACTTTGCGCTTCCTTTTTCCCCTCATCTCAACCCCTCTTTTTTTGTGGAAGCGGATTGCAAAAGTACGACCTTTTTGGATACTGGCAATCAAAAATTTCAATTATTTTTGATAATTTATTGTATTATATTGAAAATTAAATATATAAAAAACTAAAAAAAGGAAAAACAAGGAAGAAAAAAGGCAAATAGAGGATTGTTTTACTCGATTTCTGAAGGTAGGGTGAGTCGAAAAACCGTGTTTTGGTTGGTTTGGATGAGCTCGATGGTGCCCACAAGGATGAAATCGGCAAGGATGGCTTCTGCTCTCCTTTTATTAATATGTGCAATTTGCTGGAATTCTTGAAGCGTGATTTCCTCGTGTTCGGTGAGGTAGTGTAGGAGTTGTGTCTCGGTCTCGGTGAATGAAATTTTCGCAGGCTTCGAGAATTTGTCGGATTTCCACACCTTAAGTAATACGCTGTCGGCGACCAGGTTCTCGTCCTTCACACGGACGAAGATTTTGTAATTGCCTTGATTGTCAGGGGCTTTGTGTTTATGGTGCTTGTCTTTAGGAATGATGACCTCGAGCACAGTCTTCCCGTTGATCTCCCATTCCTCGGTAGTGTATTCCACTTTGGGCTGGCAATACATCTCTGCTGCAGCTTGGATCATGTGGATTTCCTCGTCGGAGCGAACGCCGGCAATGGCGCCGTTGTCTTTGACGCCAACTAAGAGCCTGCCGCCGTCGGTGTTGGCGAAAGCGGCAAGGGATCGGGCGATGCGACGGCTGTCCGAAATCTCGAACTTGAAGTCGAGCATCTGATGCTCTCCCTCAAGGATGAGATTCTGAATATGGTTGTCCTTCTTTCTCACGGCGGCAAAGATAGCGTATTTTTCGATACTGACACGAACATATATAATAAGGTGTATTTTGAAAGGAGAAATGGGAAGGTCAAACAGTCCTTGCAGACGAAAAAAGTGGAGTGGGGAAGAAACTTGGGAAAATACAAAAAGGCGTTTTTAAGCCTCTGGAGCGAGTTTGCATTTTAGATGAAGTCGGAGTTCAACCGATGCCGAAAAACGCCAAATTCGAGACATTTCAAATCGCCTTTCCGTTAGATCCATGAAATTTACAGAAATAAAGTATAGAAATATAAATAATTGATAATCAAACAATTAGAAATAATTTACACAACTAACCAATCAATATTTACACGTGTAAATCATTCAATTTGGTAAAAAACCGAAAAAATTACAACAGATTTAATTTAAAATACATAAATTCAATATTTTAGTTTATTTTATTTGAAGTGTTATGCCAATAATATGCTTGAATTATTATAGAAACAAGTCATTTAATTATAAAATTCTTAATAATTTGAATAATAATATATTACATTCAATAAATTATATAAATGCTTCAATGCATTATGTATTTGTTTATGGTTTACAGAAATAAATTTTTATTGTTTGCTTTTTGTAACGATAAAATATTTACTTTTGTGAATCCAAATAAGTGTAAAATTTGATTTTTTTTGGAGGATACAGCCATGGAAAACTCAGAAATGAAAGACAGAATTGCCCATATCATTCGAGCCAAAAATTTGACCGCTGCAGAATTCGCGCTTCAACTTGGAATTCAACCGTCGAATATTTCACACCTCCTATCGGGGCGAAACAACCCGAGTTTGGACTTCGTCAAAAAGCTCAAAGAGACCTTCCCGGAGTATAATTTGGACTGGATTATTTTCGGACGTGGACCGATTACTGTCTCTGATCCGTTTCCTGAATTCACCCCAGTCGAGCCTGTCATGGCAACATCAGTTGTGGAAAAAACGGAAGAGCAAAGGACTTCTGGGACACTTTTTGACCAGCCCGAAGAAGTGGATGCCCCGACTGAGTCGCCCGCCCCTTCCCCTGCAACTCGTTTAAAACAGATTCTTCTGGTTTATTCCGACAACACTTTCGAGCAAATTTCGCCGCGCTGAAAGGTTTCTATTAATTAATTAGGTGTAAATCGGAGAAAAATTGTACCTTTGCAGGCTTTTTATAAAGTTATGCAAACAGACTCCTTTTTTGAATGCTTTGACGCTGTAATTCAGTCACCTAAACGCATCGTTCTGGCTTGTCATGTCAATCCCGACGGTGATGCCATCGGTTCGGTTTTGGCCATGTCTGAGTTTTTGAATCGCCTTGGAAATGAGGTGAAGATGGTTGTGGCCAATGATTTCCCTGGTTTTTTGCATTGGATGCCAGGCTCGGATGCCATTTTGGTTTTTGAACAGCAACCGGAGGCCTGTAAAACTGCCATCGCTGAGGCTGAGTGTATTATGATGTTGGATTTCAACAGTTTGTCGCGAAGTGGTATCTTGCATAATGAAATTGGAAAGACACGTTGTCCGAGAGTTTTGGTTGACCATCATAGAGACCCTGACGAAAGCCAGTTTTGTTGCATGTATTCGAGCACTAATGTCTCGAGCACCTGCGAGATTGTGACTGAGATCATCCTGCATTATGGGAGACAATACCTGACGGATAGCGTTTCCACCAACCTTTTGGTGGGCATTATGACCGATACAGGCTCGTTTGCGCATTCCATCTATCATCCTAGGACGTTTGAGTTGGTCAGCTTGTTGGTGGAGAAATCCATGCCATACAGTTATGTGCATGAAATGGTTTACGATACCATGTCGGAAAACAGGCTTCGTCTCTTGGGCTTCGCCATCAACAATAGGATGGAGGTACTTGATGAATATGCTACGGCAATTATCGCATTGAATAAGAGTGATTTGGAGTCATTCAACTATCAGGTGGGCGACACGGAAGGTGTGGTCAACTTCCCGCTTTCAATGGATAAAATCCGGATGGCGGTGTTGGTGACCGAACGTCAGGACCAGATCAGGCTGTCTTTTAGGTCTAAGGGCTCGTTCTCAGTACATGAGTTGGCCAACAAATATTTTAAAGGCGGAGGGCATACCAATGCGGCTGGCGGCACTTTGTCGTGTTCATTTGAAGAAGCGGTAGCGCTATTGAAATCTGTGCTTCCCGAATATAAAGAAATGTTGAATCAGAAGGATGAATAAGTTTTGTAAATATCTGATATTAATGCTTTTGATTTCGGTTTTCTCTTGTCAAGAGAAGCCTCAAAAGCCAACGAATCCCATCTCGAAGAACGAGATGAAAAATAGCATGGAAACGGCCAACCGCTATTTGCTGAACGAGGAAGAAGAGGATATCGCCAATTATATCAAGCGTCATGGTTTGGAGATGACTTCCACGGGTACAGGCTTGCGCTATCAAATCATGAAACAAGGCTCGGAAAAGCGGATTGAGAAAGGGGAAAAGGTAGCCTTGGAATATGAAGTAGGCTCAATTGCAGGAGATTTGTTCTATTCGTCTGAAAAAGATGGCATTAAGTCGTTCGTCGTGGGTGAAGGTGCCGTGGAGACCGGGCTGGAAGAAGCCATGTCTTTTCTGCATCGTGGTGATGAGGCCAAGCTCATTATTCCATTCCATTTGGCATACGGTCTGCATGGCGACGACAATCGCATTCCAGAGTATGCGACTTTGGTTTATAAGATAAAAGTATTAGATAATCAATAAGTTATGAAAAGAAGTAATGTTTTGTTCGCTTGGGGCTGTCTCGCGGCTATGATGCTGTTTACGGCATGTAATGAGAAATACCCTGGCTACAAAGAGACACGAAGTGGATTGTATTACAAGTTCCACAACCAAAACACTTCGGCCCCACAGCCCAAGTTGTCGGATTTCATGAAGGTGGATATGGCCTGCTACTTGAACGATTCTCTGTATTATGATTGGCAAGGTTCTCAGCATGAGGTCTTTACCCAGCTGCAGGAACCGATTTTCAAGGGTGATTTGCAGGAAGCCTACGCCATGATGCATGTGGGCGATTCGGCTTCGTTCTATGTGAAGGCCGACTCGGTGGCAGCATTGTACTATGAACAGGATCCTGCTGCCGTTGACCTAAAACCCGAAGACTATTTCCGTTACGAGGTGAAGCTTTTGGAAGTGAAGTCGGAGGAGGAGTTTAAGGCTGACCTTGAGAAGATGAAGGCTTCGATGATGGATAATTCCAGGAAGGCTTTGCAGGATTATATCGCTGCCAATGGCATTACCGTGGTCCCCGATTCCACTGGCATTTACATCATCCCTATGGAAACGGGTAAGGGCCCATACCCAAAGAAAGGCGACAAGGTCGAGGTCGACTTCGCCACCACTTTATTGAACGGCCAGTCGGTGGGTTCCACTTTCGACAGTCCCGACAAGTTGTCATTTGTTTTGGGTGAAGGCGTTACCATCAAAGGTTGGGAAGAAATCATGCCTAAGATGCGTCTTGGCGAGCGTGTGAAAGCCATTATCCCGTTCGATATGGCATACGGTGAGCATTCTTTGGGTGCAATTCCCGCATATGCCAATTTGGTCTACGACATCAAATTGTTGAATATCACTACGGCAGCTGAATTGAAGGCTGAAAAAGAAAGGGAAATGTTGGCTTTGAAGGCCCAAAGTGAGACGGCTTTTTTGGAATACCTGCAAAAAAACAACATTACTGATCATACCGCTTCTGGACTGTTTTTCAACAAGTTGGTTCCTGCCGATGGTATTCAACCTCAAAAGGGACAGGTCGCTCGTATCAAGTTTGTAGCTTCCTATCTTGATGGGACTTTTTTGGGCGATTCGGAGCAACTAGGCGGCAACTATGACATAGTGGTTGGAGAAGGCAGAGTGCTGAAAGGCCTTGAGGAAGGTGTCGGTATGATGCGAGTGGGAGAGAAGACCCGCTTTGTGTTGCCTTACACCTTGGCCTACGGTGAGCAATCCTACGGCAATATTCCACCCTATTCCAACCTCATCTTTGACGTTGAGCTGTTGGATGTGTTGGACAAATAATGCATTGACAATCAATAAATAGTAGATTACAACAAAGTTAATTTAAATCATAGAAAAATGAAAAAAAGTATCTTGTCGATGGCTGCAATGGCCATGCTGATGCTGGGCATCATGAGTGCCTGCACCGAGAAATCACCTTATCCTGGCTATCAGAAGACGGCCACGGGTTTGTACTATCAATTCTTCCAACAGAACAAAGAGGCCGAACTGCCCAAGGTGGGCGATTTGATGGATTTGGCCATCTGCTGCACCGTGAACGACACCACATTCATCGTCCCCAATACCGTGAATACCCTGCCTTTGGAGGCTCCTTTGTTTGCCGGTGACTTCTATGAAGGCATGGCCATGATGCACAAAGGCGATTCAGCTTCATTCATCGTGAACATTGACTCCACCTTCATCAAGTGGTTCCATCAACCCACTCTGCCGGAAGAATTCAAATCGACCGACGTGATGCGTTTTGAAGTTCGTTTGGATGATTTCTATCCCGAAAGCGAATATGCAGCTCGCTTGGGCGCCAAGATCAAGAAGGATAGCCAAGCCAGAATTGAAAAGATGAAGGCCGATCATCCCGAGGAGACCGTTACTGCTGCGCAGCAACTGACTGATTATCTGACCAAAAACAAAATTACTGCTGAGCCCACTCCTTCGGGTCTTTATTATGTGATGACCCAGGAAGGCAATGGTGAGAAGCCCGAAGTCGGACAAATGGTGCAAGTGCATTATACCGGCAAATTGCTCGATGGTACTTTGTTTGACTCTTCCATCGAGAGGGGCGAACCCATCAGCATCCCGATTGGCGTCGGTCAGGTCATCCCTGGCTGGGACGAGGGTATCATGATGATGTCGAAAGGCGAAAAGGGCGTGCTCTACATTCCTTATTATCTGGCTTACGGCGACAGACAGGCTGGTGATAAGATCGCTCCTTTCTCTAATCTGATGTTTGAAGTGGAACTTATTGATTTCCAATAAAATGAAGAAAGTTATTAGTGCGATTTCCGCTCTTCTGCTACTTGCCGCATTGGCATCGTGCAACGAATCGGCCAACCCTGGATTCAAGAAGATGGAGAATGGCGCCTACATGAAGTTCTACACCAAAGGCAACTCGGAGGTGATGCCTCGTTTGAAGGACGAGGTCACCTTCGAGATGGCCCAGTACTTCAACGACTCGTTGCTGTTTACTACAGTTGGTGAAGAGCCCATGAGCATCGTGTTGATGGAGCCTGACTTCAAAGGTGATGTGGTTGACGGCTTGCTCATGATGCATGTGGGTGACTCTGCACGTCTCATGGTGCCTGCCGACTCGGTTTTCACCGTCATGTTGCAGCTGGATGAAATCCCTGAGGAATATGCTGGCAAGTCGATTTATTATGACTTGAAACTGCTTTCTGTGAAGCCTTTTGAGACTTTGGAAGCCGAGCGTAAGGCTTTGCTGGACAGTCTGAAGATGGAAGAAGAGGCGTTTTTGACACCTTTGCGCGATGATGACAAGAATTTGATTACGGAATCGGGAATCATCGTTATGGAAAAAACGGGCAAGGGCAAACTTGCCAACATGGGTGAGTATGTCAACTTTGATTTCACCATGTGTAGCCCTAAGGGTGATACCATTATGAATTCCTTCGGTGTTGAATCTGTTGATATTCAATACGGTGAAGAGTTTATCAGTCAAGGTTTCAACGAGGTCATTGGCATGGTTCCCGAAGGCGGCTCTATGCGTTGCGTGATTCCTTCGTCGTTGGTCTTCGACAGCGTTGGTTACGAGCAATTCATTCAGCCTTATACGCCTATGGTAGTCTTTTTGAAGATGAATCAGGTGATGGACAAGGCTGCCTACGACAAGTACTTAGCAAAACTGAGTGCCGAACATGAGGCTAAAAAGAACCGCCTGAAGGCTTTGGAAGACAAGAGCATTTCCGACTATATTAAGGCCAACGGCGTTACGGAGGCTCCCACGGAATCAGGCTTATACATCCTTCGTCAGCAAGAAGGTGAAGGCAATGTGGCCCAATGGGGCGACGAGGTAGGTGTCCACTATGTGCTGAAGAACTTGAAGGGCGAGCAGTTGGAGTCGAGCTACGACTACGATCAGCCGATCTACTTCAAGATTGGCAGTGGCCAGATGATTTCAGCCATCGAGGAGGCTTTGATGACCATGGCTCCTGGTGCAAAGGTCAGTTTGATAACGCCTTCTTCACTGGCTTTCGGTGAGTTTGACTTGGGCGAGAACCTGCCGTCTTATTCACCGCTGCTCATTGAATTGGAGCTGGTGGAAATCAAGTGAGGTTTTGTTTTCGGAAACAAATCTGAAACAAATCTTTTTCAAATAATAGAAATGCCGTCAATACTGGCGGCATTTTTTTATTTCTCTTCCTCTACAAACTCTTCCTTGTCGGCATAGAACACGTCCACCGCGGCAATCAAGGCGGCGAGGCTCCACACGGGGATGGCCAGCTTGTCGGTGTCCATGAAGTTGTTGAGGAAGCCGTGAATGAAATAACTGAAGAAGGCGAGGGTGGCACCCAAGACCAAGATTTTGGCTTTCTTGTTCTTGCAACGGCCGTAGGTCTTCAGGCCGCAATAGATGGTGACGACAACGAGGACGACGACCAGAAGCGAGCCCACGATGCCCTGCTCAGCCAAAGGACCGAAATACTCAGAGTGGGCGTTGCCGCCGTCACCGGCGTTGGTGCTGATGATGGTCTTCTCCTTCGACATCTGATAAGGCGCATACACAAATTGGTAAGTGCCAGGTCCCCAGCCGAAGATGGGACGCTCGTTGAACAAACGGAAGGCCGACTGCCAACGGTTGATGCGCTCGAGGTTGGAGGCGTCGGTGGAGATGTTGGTGATGGATTGGATGTTTTCCACCAGGTCGCCCGAGGCATCCTGGTTGTTTTTCTCCAAGGCATCGATGATTTGGTTTTGGAAGGCGAAGAACAACCCGACCAAGACCACCACCACCGTGGCAATCCAGCGGAACTTGATCTTCAGCAGCACGCAAATCAAAACGGCCAAGGCAGCGATGATACTCAGCCATGCCGCACGGCAGTTGGAGAGTGTGAGGGCCACGCCGAGCAATACGACCACGCCAATGATGATGAGTCGGCGGCTCTGCTTCACACCAGGCAGGAAGACGTAGGCGAGGGCAAGGATGAGATAGATGGCCAAGGCAGCTCCGTAGGCCGTGTGGTCATTATAGAAAGGCGTCATCACCCAGTGGGCCGAGTCGCCGTCGAAGCCGAACTGGGCATGGTGGATGATGGTATAGACGCACACGATGCACAAGGCAGCAATGTAGAGCCAGATGAACTTATGGATGTTTTTGGGATTCTTGAAGAGGATGCTGCAGAGGAAGAAGGCCGGTATGACAAACCATAGCCTCGATAGCATGAACTTGATGGACACCACGGGCATCTCGCTCGTGATGGTGGTGACGAGCATCCAGGCGAACATGCAGTAGATGACAATCGCGATAGGATGCCGCGCGATGCGCCGGTCGAACTTGCCGTCATAGAGCATTTTGGCCACAAACAAAACCAATATGCCCATCAGTAGGGGCTCGGCGGGCAGCGAGATGGCCAAACCCGCCTCAAGGGCTTTCAGGTTGACCGAGAGCGGAACGGTGAATGCTGTGAGCAGCAACACTTTGTCGAGAGAAAAGATGTAAAGCAGCAGCACGCCCAGCACGACGGGAAGGGCAAAGAAGAGATAGGTGTTCTTCTTCACCACGAGGAACAGTCCCACGGCCACAAACAGCGCCGCGATGACGTAAAGCCAGGCTATCTTTGCTTTCTTCTCCACGACTTATTTCTTTTCAGCAACGAAACGTTTCCTGTTTTCGATGACGAAGATGACCACAATAGAGAGCAACAAGGCGCCCAAGGCACTCAGAGCCACCACCACCCAGCGCACGGGGAAAGCTTTCTTGTCGGCAGGGAAGGGCTCGGTGACGATGTTGGAGTAAGTGAGATGTGAATTGAAGAAGCGCAGGTTTTGCTCGTAGTCTTTCTTGATGAGCGAATAGGTGTTGGCCTCGGCGATGATCTTGGTCTCCAGGTCGACGGCGTCGGCACCGTATTGTTCAAGGTTTTGTTTCAGCTCGTTGGCCTTGTTTGACCCATTAATGAAGCCGCGCGTCACTTCGCGGAGCTGGCCCGAGTAGTTGAGCACGCCATAGTTGGTGGCAAGGTCGGTGAGGGCTTGTTTGAGAGAGTCGATGTCTTGTTGCTTCATCTTGAGTTGCAGGTCGTACATGTCTACCACTTCAGCCACTTTCGATGTGTGCAGGTCATGTACCTTCTGGTCGTAGAAGTTGAGGATGTCCTTGGCGATGTCGCAGGCCACGAAGGGGTCTTTGTCCATCACGCTGATGCTGACAGCCTCATTGGGGGTCTTTCCAATCTTGACCTTGCTTCGGTACTCGTTGATCATATAGGTCTTGGCAAACTTGTCTGCCTTGTTGATCTTGTAGTCCTCCCACAAGTTGTATTTTTCGACGATGGAGTCCATGATTGAGCTTGAGTTGATGATTTCAAGCATTTGTTCGGTTTCGCTTTCATCGGAATAGGGGCTGATGTTGGCAGGATAGGCCACGGCCACGGACTTGTAGAGCGGCGTGATAAACATTGAGCTTGAGAAAATGGCACCGCAGAGGGCAGCCGCCACGGTGATGATGATGATGTGCCATTTCCATTTCAGCACGAGTTGAACCAGTGAAAGATTGTTGAAATTGTTATCCATTGTTGTTTGTGTTGTTTTCGGAGTAGTTGATACTAAATTAGGTGCAAGTTTGGGCTCATTCTTTTCCAGAATGGTTTGTTTTTTCCTTGGTGGCCGCCTCTTTTGCGGCCTCGTGACGAAAAAAGCCTTTCGAACGGTCGTAGAAGACGATGCAGAAAATGAGTAGCAGGAAAGTGCTCAGCACCGTGACCACCACGATGATCCAGCGGATAGGATAGCTCTTGCGCTCAGCTTGGAAGGCCGAGGTGACCACGAACTTGTGAGGGATGAACTCAGTGGCGTCGACCTTGGCTTCCTCGTATTTCGACTTGACCAAAGAGAGTTGCAGGCGGTCGTTGTCCAGTCGCTCGTTGATGGCGTAGGAGGCGCCGCCATATTCGGCCAAAACGTCAAGCATTTCTTGTATATTCTTGACACCCTGTGAGTTGCCTTTTCCTAATTCCACAGCCAACTGTTGGCTGAGCATTTCCACTTGCGATTCGTAGTCGAACACACCGAGCTTGCGCAGGGTGTTCAACGAGTCTTCAAGCATGTTCATCTCGGCAACGAGGGTGTTGTATTCCTGTTCCACAATGCGGTAGGCCTCGATGGCGACCTCTTTCTGCATCTGGTTCATGGTGCTGTCGAAAATCTCGGCAATCTCATTGGCGATGCGGGCCGAGAGGGCGGCATCGGAGTCGAGGACCGTGATTTTTACGGCGTTGTATTCGGTGCGGCGGAACTTGATTCGGGCATCATAGAGCTTGTTGAGCTTGGTGATGGGATACTTGCTGTCGGCCTTGATGTTGTAGTGTTCCATCAGGTTGAAACGGCTGATCACCTTATCGCGTACGCGGTTCGAGTTGAGCACTTGCAGCATCTGTTCGGTCTGCTCGTCCTCGCCGAAGTTCATGATGTCCTTTTCCGACTGGTAGGTCGTGCTGATCAACACCTTAGAGATGGAATTGCTGGAAGTGGGGTAGATGATGGTCGTGGATTTGTAAAGTGGGGTGATGAAGAAAGGGGCGCTGAAAAGGATGGCACAAAGTGCGGCAACAGCCAAAATAATAAGGATGGGTTTCCTATATTCCACCAAAAGCCTACATAAGTATTTGGAATTGTACGTGTTATGTTGTTGCTCTTCCATAGTTATGTGTGAAATAAGTCGTCAAAAATAGGGATTTCCCTTGAATTGGCAATGAAAAATGTGGATTTAGGCCTTTTTTTCCTTAGGAAGGACGAGGCTGACGATCTCCTTAAGGCTGAGGAGTCGGGTGAAAAAGATGGCGCCGCAATTGATGGCAAAGGCCATTGCAAATCCAATCAACCAATTGACATTCAATTGTTTGATGAGGAATGTTACAAGAGTGATGGTGGCCATGAAAAGGATGGTATGGAACCAATAACGGCCTCCCATGTCGAGCTTGAGGATGCGTTTGGCAAGGAGGTATTGCAGGAAGGCTGTTACGGTTTGGACGCAAAGGCTGGTACAAGCGGCACCAACCGCATAAAACCTAGGGATGACGATGAGATTCAGCAGTATGTTGATGACAACACCTGCTAAGGCCACAAGGTTGAGCTGCTTCAAACTACCATTGGCGGTGAGCAAGGTGCCGAATACGTAGGTCGTTGATAGACAGAAGAAACTGCCCATCAGTAGGGGAAATACGTTGGCATATTGCCCGATGCGCAGGAGATAGCTGGCTTCGGCCTCGGCCTCTTCGGGACGGTACATCAAATGCATGATTTCCTGACGGTAGAAGATACATAGGATCATGACGATGCCCGCCATGGCCACGATGACGTTGAACGAGGTCTTCACTAAGTTGTTCAGGTCTAACCTGTTCTTCAGCGTGGCGGCAAACATGGGCAACAGCATGATGGCAAAGAGGTTGGAGATGTTGTTTCCGGCATCGAAGAGGCGATAAGCCCGGCTGTAGATGCCGGCTTGCACGCCCTTGTCGTCCAAAAGACGCTCCAGCAGCACGGGCTCGATTCGACTATAGACGCTCATCAGCAGGACGAGCACGGCGAAGGGTATGCTTTGCCGAAGGATCTCCTTGAAAAATTGGAAGTTAAGCTTGAAACTGAGATGCTCGGCATGTCGCAAGACAATGGTCAGGGCGAAAACGAGGGTGACGATGTAGGCCATGGTCTGGGCCTGCAGGTACCAGATGATGTTGAACTTCTCTTTTGGGAACCAACCGCTCCATAGAATAAGGCACATGATGATGATGGCCAGCACGCGGTCGAAAACGCTCAAGATGCTGTCCTGCTTGAACAGCAGTAGGCCTTGAATGTTCGACCTGAGGTAAAGGATGAAGGAGAGCAGGGTTTGGTTGAGGCCACACCAGAACAACAGTTTGAGTTTCAGACCTTCATTGTAACCGCAGAAGTAGCCGACCACGAAGATGACTACGGCATAAAGCAGCCCGAGTAGGAGCTTGATTTCGGTGAGGCCGCCGAAGTGTTTGGAGAGGTTCTTCGGGTCCTGTGCGACCGCACGGCTGTTGAAGTTGGTGATGCCGAGGTCGAGGAGGATATAGAAGAGGTAGGAGAAATTGAAGAGCGCCTGGTAGGTGCCGTAGGAGGCGTCGCCGAGCAGATTTTGCACCTCGCGGTCGATGCCGAGAATCCAAAAAGGCTTCACCAACAGGTTGAGAAACAACAGGAAGATGATATTTTTGATGAAGCGGTTCTGCATTCCAAGAGATTAGGTTTTCGCGGCAAAATTATGAAAAAAAAGATTTTGAATTGTTTTTCCAGCCTTGTTAAGGAAATAATGTGTATTTTTACCCCCGAATTAAGTTTTTTTGAAATGAACAAGGAACAGGAAAACGTTGATGTTCTGGAAGAGGAACTTGTTGAGAATGAGAAGAGTTTGCTGCTCATCAACGACGATGTGAATACCTTTGAATATGTCATCGACACCTTGATGAAGGTGTGCCACCATACCCGCGAGCAGGCCGAGACCTGTGCCTGGATTACGCACTACAAAGGCAAATGCGCTGTCATGCACGGCAGTTTTGAAGAGTTGAAACCTTATTACGACATCCTCCTTGGACATCAACTTACTGTGAAAATAACGGACTGATGGCGGGCTACACTTCATTGGAGATTTTGGCCATTCAAAAGGCCTACGAGGGCATGCTTGACGACATTCACCCCTTCGTTAACGCGCCCGAGCATCTGGCTTTGATCGACAAGGCTTACCAATTCTGCTTGGAGCATTACGACGGTCGTTACCTTGTGTCGGGCAAGGCTTATATGTTTCACCTCATCGAAATGGGCCGCAGTGCCGTGATTGAGGTGGGTTTGGGCTATATTTCGGTGGTGGCATCGTTCCTGCATGGCATTGATTACAAAGAGGGTGTGAGCCTCAAGGAACTTGAACAGCAGTTTGGCAAGACCGTGGCCATCATCCTCGAGGATTTCAGCGAGATTTCGAAGCTCGATACCGAGAAAGTGGCCTATAACTCCGACAACTTCCAAGTGCTGTTCCTCTCACTGATCGACGATATGCGGTCGGTGTTGCTGAAGATCGTGCATCGGGTGTACGACGTGCGCAACCAGGCCGATGTCGACGCTGACCGGTTGTCGAAGTATTTCCACGAGATCAAATACATCTATATCCCTATTGTCCATCGACTGGGCTTGTATAAGCTGAAGGCGGAGCTTGAAGAGAAGCTGATGTTGTATGAGAATCCGGAGATCTTCCACGAGATTGAGGCCAAGATCGAGGCGAGTAAAGAGGCACGAAGGCAAACTGCCGAAAAGTTCATAGCCCGCATCTCCGAGGGCATCAATGCCGAGTTGGAGCGCACAAAGAGAAACGGGAAGCACAAGTTTGCCTATACCGTGAAGTGGCGCTTGAAATCCATTCCCTCTATCTATGCCAAGATGCGCGCCCAGAATGTGCCCTTTGAGGAGGTCTACGACTTGATGGCGGCACGTGTCATCATCCGCTGTGCCTTGAAAGACGAGCAGGAGTGCTGCTGGAGCGTGTATTCGGCGATTACCAACATCTATGACCCCATGCCGGAACGTCTTCGCGACTGGATCACTAAGCCCAAGGCCTCGGGTTATGAGTCGTTGCACACCACGGTGAAATATGACGACAAGCTATGGTTTGAGGTGCAGATCCGTACCACCCGCATGGACGACATCGCTGAGACGGGACAGGCGGCGCATTATCTATATAAAGGAGAGAAACAAACCTCTGAGGAGTGGCTACTCAATGTGCGCGAGGTGCTGGAAAATCCGGGCTTGGTGTCGTTTGAGAACTCTTACAGGAAGATTTACAAATCGGATAAAATCTTCATTTTCACGCCCGAAGGCGACCTGAAGCAGTTGCCAATCGGTTCAACCGTGCTCGACTTTGCCTACGAGGTCCATACGCGTGTGGGTGAGACCTGCAACGGAGCGCGCGTCAACGGACACATGGTACCCATCCGGCATGTGCTGACCAATGGCGACAAGGTGGAAATCATCACGAGCAAGAAACAGTCGCCGCGTGCCGACTGGCTCAATGTGGTGGTCACCGAGAAAGCCAAAAACAAGATCAGGCGCTATCTGAAGGAGGAAGAGCTGAAGGAATCGGAGCTGGGCAAAGGCATGTTGCAGCGCCGACTGAAAAACTGGAAGCTGCCTTTTTCCGAGACGGTGGTCGACATGCTCGTCAAGGAGTTCAAATTGGAAAACTCGTTACAGCTCTATCATCAGATTTCCACAGAGAAGATCGACATTGCCGACGTGAAACGCTTCTTGACGGCCAAATTCGGAGAGAATGCTGAGAAAATGGCAAAGTCAGTGCCTGAGACGATTGGAGCGTCGAACAAAGAACAGCCCGTCGAAGCGGAAGAGTCGCTCTCTATCGGCGAGGACATCGACAATGTGACCTATAAGTTGGCCAAGTGCTGCAACCCCATCCCTGGCGACCGTGTGTTCGGCTTTGTCACCAGCGACGGCACCATCAGCATACACCGCACCAACTGCCCCAATGCCAAGAGCATGCAGCAGCGTTATGGCTACCGCATCATCAACGTGAAGTGGAATGGCATCGACGAAAATGGTGGGTCACAAGCGACGATTCGTATTTATGGTCGAGACGTGATGGGCTTGTTAGGTAAAATCACCAAGGTGGTTTCTGAGGACTTGGAGGTAAACATGAAAAATATTGTTTTCAACTCGGACAAAGAGGGCTATTTTGATGGTAAAATCGTGCTGCAAATCTCCGATGTGGAAGCTTTGGAACAACTTATGGACAAAATCAGAACTATTGAGGGAATTATGGAAGTGGTTAGGATTGATTGAATGAGGAATGAAAAATGCGGAATGATGAATGATGAATGCGGAATGGGCTGCCAATGGCCAGTAGCCAATCTTTGAATTTTGAATTTTTAAATATGAAGAAACTGTTTTTGATAATTGTTTTGGCGTTTTTGACCATGATGATGTCGGGGCAGACCTACGGCGTTGACCATGGGAAGAAAATCGTAGTAACTACGGGACGACTGCAAGAGGGTATGAAGTCGTATAAGGAAACGATGGAAGTCAAGGGGGAGACCTATACCTGTTATCGCAGCGAGATGCCGTTGATAACCATTAGCACCGATGGCCCCATTGTCAACTCGCCTGCTGTGCATGGCATCATCAACGTGGCCGATGCCGATGGCAATGTGATTACGATGCACGCCGGATTCAAGATCAGGGGCACTTCGTCGCAGCAGTACGACAAGAAATCATACCGTGTGGAGCTGTGGGCAGACGAGACCGGCGCCGAGATGGCCGACACTACCTTTCTTGGGTTGCGCAGCGACGACGACTGGAATCTGGAGGCCATGTGGGCACAGCCGCTCCGCCTTCGCGACAAAGTGGCCAACGAATTGTGGATGGAGATGTACCAACTGCCTTATCTCGAAAACGAGCCTGACGCACGGCCGGGCATCCACATGGTGTATGCCGATGTGTTCGTCAATGAGGAATACAAGGGCGTCTATGCCTTGACCGAGCGCATGGACCGCAAGCAATTGGGCTTGCGCAAATACAATGGAGATGTTAGGGGAGTGCTTTACAAAGGCAATGGCCCTGGTGCTCCTACGTTTGATACCTTGCCACCTTACGACAATACCTTGGATACTTGGGACAACTACGAATGGGTCTATCCCAATGAGAGCGACACCGCCATCAATTGGGACCATCTCTATAGCTTCACCAACTTCGTGATCAATGCCTCCAACAATGTGTTCTATTCGCAGTATGCTGCACAATTTAACAAGGACAATGCCATCGACTACTATTTGTTTATCAACAGTTTGATGGCAATGGACAATATGGGCCGCAACCTGTTTGTGGCTCGTTATAAGAAGTCGAGCACTTATATGTATCTGCCCTGGGACTTGGATGCCATCTGGGGCTTGGACACCGACGGTAACAAGACCTACAACACGGCTGGCTTGAAGAGCAACGGCTTCTACGACCGCTTGACTCAGGACTGTAATGACTATGGTTTCGTAGCTTCGGCAAAGACGCGTTACATTGCCTTGCGCACCGACATTTTGACCACAGAACATATCATGGAGATGATTCAGGATCAATACAATGATTTGGTTGAGAACGGTGTATATGAACGCGAGCACGAGGCTTGGCCTGACTTTACCGTCGACGAGGGTCAGTTGGACTACATGCGTTGGTGGCTCGACAACCGCTTTAACTATTTAGATAGTGAAATCAATGCCGCATGTGGCACTTGGGGCATTGAGTTCCCCGAGACCCCTGAGCCCGTCGAAGGGCCGATTTCAAGTGTAGCCATATACCCCAATCCTGCCAAGGATCGCATCAACATCTGCTTTGAAGCGGCAGGCGAGGCTTCCATTAGGCTGTACGACATGATGGGTCGCTTGGTGTATTCCGATGCCTCAAATACGCAGGCCTTTGTCATTTCCACGCAGGGTCTTTGCCAAGGCGTTTATACTTTGGTGACCATTTCTGGTGGAAAACAGCAGGTGGAAAGGGTGGTGGTGGAGTGAAAACTACTTTTTTCTCCGTTCCAATCTTTTCAGCACTAATATGCTGACCTCATAAAGTAGGTATAGAGGAATCGTGACTAGTACTAATGTCATCAAGTCGGGCGGGGTGATGATGGCGGCTATGAGCATGATGACAAGAAAGGCATATTTACGGTATTGTCTTAATAGTTTGGAACTTACCATCTCAAGCTTGCCCAAGAAAAAGGCGATGATAGGAAGTTGGAACACAAATCCCATGACCAAGGTCAGGGTGGTGAAGGTGCTGATATAGGATTTTAATGTGATGTTGCTCTCCACCATGCCTGAGACGCTGTAAGTGCCTAGAAATCTGAATGAAATAGGGAAGAGAATAAAGTAAGACATCAGCACACCGACAACGAAAAGCAGGTACATTGTTACGGTTACAAGCACTGAGTGTTTTTTCTCGTTTTCATACAGTGCGGGCGTGATGAAGCGGAACAACTCGACTAAGATATAGGGCGAGGCGACCAAAAACCCAAGATAAAGGGAAGTCGTGATATGTGTCATGAATTGACTTGACAACTCGGTAGCAATTAGGTTGATGTGGAACTGGTTGAAAGCAAAATTGGAACCGAAGTAATGCAAGAACTTTTCTATGTATTGATAGGTGACGAAGTCCCATTGGCTGGGAGCAAGTAATAGTTCGAATGTTTTATCCTTAAAACAGAATATAGCTATCGCAAACACCATCATCACGATGATGATGCGAAACAGCATTCGGCGGAGCACCTCAAGGTGTTCGCCGAAAGTCAGCATGTTCGGGTCGGAAGAAGAGTCATTCATCTTTTCCGTCACCTGTTTCGGGCTGGGTTTCTTCTTCATCCGCCTTCTTTGCAGGTTCTTCCACATCCAAAGGCTCATTCAAGCCTTCTTTGTAGCTTTTCACTCCCTTCCCTAAGCCTTTCATCAGCTCGGGTATCTTTTTTCCGCCGAAGATGAGCAAGGCCACACCAGCGATGAGAAGTAGTTCTGTTGTGCCTATGAATAACAATGTCATGCTACTAGAAAGATTTCGTTGGTTTCAAAGTTGATTTCCCAGTTGCCGTTTTCCGCGGATTCCCATTGGTATTTCTGCGCCATGCGGTCCCACCAGCCTTGGAACTTGGTGCCAGTCTCGCCCATGTCCTTGACAAGTTTCTCGTATAGCTCGGTGTTGTCGGCGCTGAGGATTTTCGCCAATTCGTTCAAGCCGTTTCTTCTTTCGAAGAGTTGCTGGATTTCGTTCTTTTCTTCAGGGGTTACCTGACCTATTTTTTTCTTCATTGTTAAATTGTTGAGTGTTTAATCGTTTAATTGTTGTTGCTTGATCGTCGCTTTGCGTCATTGCGAACGAAGTGAAGCAATCTAATTCGTTTCATTCGCTTAATTCGCCGTTTTTCTTTGTCGGCGAATCTGACGAATTGAGCGAATGGACTGCTTCGTGCCTCGCAGTGACGCGAAGCGTGTCCTAAAACTCCTTCCTGACCTCAAACGGGTCCAAGTAGTTGATTTCCTTGATGTCGATTTGCGGCATGAACTCGCCAACTTTTCGGATGTCATTCAGCAGGTCGCGGGAGGCGTTACGCTCGATGTGTGCCATCACGCATTGCTGGCGCGAGGGTGTGTTGAGATCCCAAGTCAGCTTGCGGTTGAGCCAGAGGCAGCGGCGGCACTGGAAGACGTCGCAGTTGCGGCACAAAGGCGCATGGTCGAGTTTCAGGAGTTGTGGATTTGGGATGTCTAAACCGTTTTCCAAGCCGCCAACGGAATTGTCCGAAGTCGGTTGGTGGTGGTTTAGCTGGTTGTCCACCTTTGTTTGCTCGTCGTAGTAGAAGGCAGGGCAGAGGTAGAACTTGCCATTCGGTGCAAAAGTGATGTTGCTCACGCCTGCCTCACAGTTGTGCATCTTTTCCAGCATCATCCTGTCCGTCAGTAAATTGAATTGCGGGGATTGGCCTTGCTTGTAAAGGTCGAGCAAAACGGCGTTCCACTCTTTCAAGACTTGCTTGTAGGTTTCAATCAGCTCATCCGTAAATTGCTCAACATCGGTAATGCAAAGGTTGATTCTTGTGCCCGAGGCGAATAGTTTGGTGATTTCGTCTTTTTTCGCAAGCATCTCGCTGAAAGCCAGGCGAAGCACCAAGTTCTTGGCTTCCACTTTTTCAGGAACTTCACTCGCCACTTCCACATCGGCATCGTTGCTGTCTTCAATGCCTGTAACAGGCTTGCAACCAACAGAATAAATCTTCACATTGTCGATGCTCTCGATAACCTCAGCATACTCCTTCGGAAGTTCGTAATTGGGGAAGACATATTGAATCATCAGGTTTTGCTTCATCCCGAAGAGGATGCCTTTTTTGAGGGTTTCTAACGGAATTAAGTTACGTTCTTTCAGCGGATTGTCGGCATGGCAGTAGGCCACGCTGGTATCGTCTAATAATATAACAAGGTATTGCAGCATGGCTTAACAGATTTCGGGTTTCACTTCGCGTTTGTTGGCTTCGTATTGCTCGCGCAAGTCCTCTAATTCGAGCTTGCGATAGAGTTTGTTCCAGTAGTAGTTATTGGCTCTCACCCTTGCCTTGTGCATGAGGCAGATGGCCGTGGCGCGTTCAAACACGGTGTGCGTTTGTGCCGCATCGTAGTTCTCGCCTTGGCACCAGGCACAACCACTGGCCACTTCACATTCAATGC
Source organism: uncultured Bacteroidia bacterium (assembly GCA_902767725.1). Classification (GTDB taxonomy): domain Bacteria; phylum Bacteroidota; class Bacteroidia; order Bacteroidales; family F082; genus Limimorpha. The sequence goes on from CACXIM010000010.1 coordinate 19,435, forward strand.
ACTTCTGTGGACTTTGTGTTGTCCTGTCTAAAGTGAGGAAGGGGCGGAGTTTGTTCTTGTCGATACCGTCATGTATGTTGCCAATGATCCAAGCTCCCTTGTCGCGGAGCGAGTATTGCGCGAAGCGGGTGCAAGGGTAGAGGTTGCCTGCCGCATCCACGCTGAGCATCTTGCCCGCGCCGCACCAGTTCTGGTTGTCGCGCTCGGGGTCCATGGGCTTGCCGATGTGCTCCGAGAAGAACGAACAGGCATAGTCCTGGTAATAGCCACCGTCGATGATGGCATCGGCGAGTTGCATCAGTTGTTCCTCGAAGCGGAGGTCGTCGCCCTCTTGCCAAACGTCCTCGAACACCACGTTGATGTTCACCTCGTGGATGCCCAAGCTGTAGAGGTGCAGCACGCTCTCGGTGATATAAGGTATGTCTGCCGACGAGATAGTGACCTTGGTGCCGCCGCCCGGGAATTGCTCCAACCACAGCGGGATATTCTTCACCACGTCCTTGTAGCTGCCTCTCTCCAGGCCAGCAGACGGCCCGTCTCCGGCACTCGCAGGCTGCTTATAAACCCGATTCAAGTCATGCTTCTTCTCCGTCCCGTCAATCGTGATGCCGATGGAAAGATGGTCGCGGTTCTTCTTGATGAAGTCCTGCACGGCCTTCTCATGGTAGTTGATTCCATTGGTGGAGAAGGAGAAGCGGTAGCTGTTGAACCAGTGGTGGTTGCGGCGGAAAAGTTCGGTTTTGATGTAGTCGCAAATCTTGTCGATAAGCTCTATTTCCAAAAACGGCTCGCCGCCGATGAAGTCCCACACCACCGACTCGTAGGCGAAATCGGGGTCGGTCTCATGGTCAAGCACATAGTCGATGAAGGTTTTGGCTACTTCCCAAGGCATTCGCTCCTTCACGTTCTTGCCTACAAGATAGCAGTACTTGCAAGCCAACTGGCAGTCCTTCGTGACGATGAAGGTGATGTTCTTCGCCATGCCGGACTGCCAAGGATTTGCGTTGTCTTTAATGCTGTGGCTCATAAATAAGTGTTAATGATTCTATTTAGTGTGCTTTGTATGAACTGCTTGCGCATGATCCAACACAACTCCCTTTGCAATAGCCAGTGCAACCATAACAAGCACCATAACAATTTGTACATAAAGTGTTTGCTGTAACATTTAAGCAGTTTTCATTACACCAAGTCTTACAGCCCTTACCGCATTGAAAATCACATCCGTTATAACAGGCCGTATAGCAAAGCCCTTGGCAACCAGGATATGAACATCCTAAAGGTTCGCTTTCCATAGCCCTTGCAATTATAGGATTGCTCAAAAGTACCACAGCACCGAAAATTGGCAATGCCTTTTTTGCCGCTTCCTTGAAGAATTCCCTTCTGTTTTGTAAATCGTTTTCTTTCATTGTTCACTTGTTCTTTTTAATCAATTGTATGTTGTTAATAGATGTTGTTTTTGGTTCCAGAATAGCAATAGTTTTTACAAGTTTTATTGCAACTAGTGCTACAAGTTCCAATACATGTACCAGAACAAGAAGTGGCATATGCGTATCCAACACAATTAGAGACACATTGTGTCGCACAATTACCATCACAAGATCCTCCACATGAAAGCTGGCAGTCTCCATAGCAACCGCCATAGCATCTATTCCCACATTCTGCACTGCAACCGCCTGAGCACTTACCAGTGCAATTGCTTCCGCAAGATGACGTACACCCAGATGAGCATCCAGTACTACATGATGAACATCCTGGACTCGTACTTGATCCACTGCAAGAACTTGAACAACCAGAACAACCGCTTGATTCAGATGATCCAGAACAAGAACTTGAGCAAGCTGATGAGCAGTGTGCTGTGCAGTCGGAGCAATAGTCATTTTTTGTACAACTAATTAGCATAGGGAAGGCATTCGATATGGCGAAAATGCTGATGACAGGCAGTGCCTTTTTTGCTGCTTCTTTGAAGAATTCTCTTCTATTTTGTAAATCTTTATTTTGCATATTTGTGTTAGTTTGAATAGATAATTTGCTGTTTTTGTAAAAGGATAATTACCAAGCATTGTGTACTAATCGAATGCTCTCGCGGTCATGTCGCTTTGTACCACCATATGTGCCACTAGGGGCGAGAGAAGAATCAAAGAAGCTAAAATCGTACGCTTGGGTAAGGTCATGGGAGGCCGACCACTGGCTATCGTCATATGAAGAAGACCAGTAGGAACCCCATGAACCCGTATACACTACGCCTATGCTAGGAGAAAATAAATGACCTGCCGCAGGGAGGAAAACAGCTCCATGTTGCTCCATTATTTCCCATATAGAGGCAGTAATAGTATTGCTACCATAGCTTGCCTCAGGACTATTCGTATTGTTCAATGCGTGGTAGCAAGCATCCCAATTATCAGGCAATAGAATTACGCCATTCACGTTTGCTACCCGTGCCTTAGCAAAACGAATGCCACTGGCAGTGTTGCGACTCCAAATCAAATAAAACCATTCCCCATCATTGCCTCCTGTTAGTGTACGCCAAAAATTGGTTGTGTTACCCCCATTGCTTATGGCATTATAACCCCAGTCAGCTGTGCCAGTTTGGTCGTAAAGATTATATGAAAAACCGCCATATGCATAATAATCACTATCTGTTTGGCTCGAACTCCAAGGTTGGTAGCACACCGCACCGTGGTTATAGCCGCTTGTGCCCCAGCCGAAAAGATCAATCCAACCATTGTAGGAAGAAGAAGCGTTTTCATTGTCTTCGCCAATATAGTCATATTGATGTGTCGCAAATCTCCATGTATCGGTGCTAGCTTGGTATTGCAGATTGCCTTTTGAAAACCAAACTTGTTTTGTCGCGTTTACTGAAAACAATCCGTTTATTGCTCCAGTGGGAGCAGTGCCGTTATAGGTAAAGTTGGCTATTATAGTTCTGTCTCCGTTTACGGTGAAAGTGTAATTAGCATTAGTGGAAACAATAATTCCGTTTTCAGTCCAGTTGGAAAAAGAATAACGATTATTTGCTGTGGCTGTAAGGTTACAACTCTGTCCTTCTTTGTAAGTACCTCCGCCACTTACGGTACCTCCAATAATTGGGCTTGCTGAAATAGTTATAGTGTAATCAATACTTGTGGAGAAACTCACTTCGTTTCCATACCTTATTCCCGAACTTGTATTGGCATAGGCACGCACATAATACTTCGTTCCTTGTAATAGTCCGCTGAGTGTGGAGCTAAAAGAACCTGTGCCAAAATGGTCTTCTGTGTGATGATCATTGATAGTGGGGTCGCCTATAGTGTTGTAACAAACACCGCATTCTTCTATTGTATAGCCAAACCCGCTTACGGATCCTCCAATAGTAGCACTGTTTTCAGTAATATTTGTGGCGGATTTGGTCGTCACAAGAATCTCGTCGTTTTTTGTACAGGACACCTGCAGTCCTACAAAATAAATCGCTATCACGAATGAAAGCGGCAAAGAACCTTTATGTGTTTTCTTAAATGCTTGTCTTCTGAATTGGGTTTCAAAATTATCTGTATTTTTCATTGCTTTTTTTTGTATTATATTTCGTTAGACTCTTCGCGCTTGTTTGTAGTAATTGAACTTAATAAAAGTGTTATGTCGAGCAGTGCCCAACTCATAATAAAAAAACACTTCCTTGAAAAAACTCTCGTCTACTTTGAAGTCGTGGCAATAATATAGTTTTTGATTAAAACTTTCCATAACCACTACAATTGGTATAACAACTAGCATAGCATCGAGTAGAACACATACTAGAACAATTCGATTCACATCCTCCACAGGCTCCATTCCCTATGAATTGACAGCTCCATGAGCAACCTGTGCATTTTTCATCACAACTTCCTCCGCAAGAGACTCTGCATTGTGCTCCACATTCCATCAAACATGTATTGTCGCAATCGCCAGTACAATCATCAGCACACCTCGCAAGGCAAGTCGAATCACATCCCGATCCGCAAGATTTGGAACATTGTGTGGAACAGCCAACACCACATGCTTTGGAACAATTGCTGGAGCATCCCACGCCACACGATTTTGAACACTGTGTAGAACATCCTGTTCCGCACGACTTGGAGCATTGTGTATAGCATCCTTGTGAGCACGAACTACACCCACTATTATTCGACGAATTAGTGCAAACAGCGGTACAATAGTCGTTGCAGTTGCCTTGGCATCCTCCATGACAATCGCTTATTGCCTCTTCAATGCTGTCGTCCTTGCTGCATGCGATGAAGGTGGGTATTATGGTTGCTCCAACCAAGATAGGCAGAGCGGTTTTTGCCGCATTTTTGAAGAATTCTCTTCTGTTTATGATTTCTTTGTTTTTCATTGCTTTTTCCATTTGTCAAATAAGAAAGAACCATATATCTGAAACACAGAATGTTTGATTCCGATGGGCAGGTTGCTGCAAACGTTGTCGAATCCGTGCATGTAGAGGAAGCCAACGGCAATCATGTCGGTCAACTCCAAACCACCTTTTACATAGAAGTTGACTGTCGGTTTCGAATAGAAAGAATAGTACTGCGAATTGCGCGAGAAGAAAATCCCGCCTCCCGAAAACTGAAGCGACAAGCCTCCGACGGCATAATATCTGGCGTTTTGCAGTTTCCAGAGATGAACAGGCTCGCTCCTGTAACCAACGGGCAAGATGTTGACCGAGAAGGAGGGGAAAGAGTAATTGGAATTGCCAAGCGACATGTATCCTATGGTTATCTCAGAAAACATGTTCTTAGGCATGAAATCGGATGAAATCTGAGTTCCTGCATCCAATCCAAAGCCGAACCGGGGATGAGAATAAGCGTCAAAACTGTAGAAGTTAGATATGCCTAATGACAATGAAGTTGTTAATCTGAAAGCAAATGTCCGTTTTTTTTCACCTTCATTTACAGACGAAACAACAATAGTAGGTTCTGCGATTTTAACTTCATCAACTTCAGACTGCGATTCGGGGGCAGATGTGTCTTTCATTTCAATGGGTTCGATGTATTTGGCAGAAACATATCCGATGCTTTTTTTGAAGTCAATCTCCGCCCAGGCTTTTTTGAATGTGCGGACATTTATGGTGTCGCCTTTGGAAAGCCCTCCGATAACAGCAGACTTGCCCGAAGGTTGTTTTCTGACATTCAATCGGGGACTTGTCACTGTGTAGTAAGCAGGGGTGGTTTGAGCCAAAGCGACAGACGGGGGTAGGAAAGAGAAAACTAAAATGGCAAGAATACCCCAAAAAATATGAGTCGATACCGTTTTTGAAGTCTTTTTTAAAATAAAACTATTTATGCATATGCTTTTGTCTTTTTTCATGAGTCAAATATTTCTCTACGCAAAAATACTGTCTGCACAACTAATAATAATGCAATGATTGGTTTATAAAATCTACGGATTCGTCAAAAATAATTACATGTCGAAAATCACTTTTCGGTCAATGCATTCACAAACGACACAATTTTTTCCGCCTTCTCCTCAGATAACGCTTCAAGGTTAAGCTGCACTTTCAATTGCCGTATCGGAAGTTGAGATTCTAAGCCGCTTTTCAGTTGAACGTCGTCCAAAAAGTTGTGTTCCAAGGCTTCAGAGATGTCTATGAGTTGCTCCACGCCAATGTCGTACCGCTCGAAGATGGAATACACATTGGGCCTCGCGCAATTGATGCGGCGGGCAAACTCGGTCACACTCATTCCCTTTTCGTCAAATACCTCTTTGATAAGGTGTCCGATGTGTATTCTGTGTGGTTTGGCCATGAATGTTTGTTTTTGTGTATTTAAGCAGCAAATTTATCTATACAATGGTGAATTGATTTAACATGAAGGTCATTATTATTTACAGATTTGTCAAAAATATTTACACTTTGTTGAGGCAACTGAGGACATGACATGAAAAAAGCGTGGAAGATTCCTTGCCTGAACTCCGGGTTACCACGCCCACCAACTCTGACAAGCTTTCCACGCCAAATCATTGGCGTTTAGAAACTTCTTCTTGAGTTGGTGTCCCCGAAAGGAGGAGTGGTAAATTGGAGTTCAAGAACAGCTTCGAATCGCTATTATGTGTTTGTCAATATGATGCTTTCAGTTTTTACATAGATTGGGGTTTGTTGTTAAATTACAAAAATAGGCAAATTTTCTTTTTGGCAAGAGGGTAAAACGATTTTTTTCATCAAAACCATTGCGAGATGAAAAACTGTTTGTATGTTTTGTAACATGAGAACCCACCAAGCCTCTTTACAATGCTTAAAGCGACGGGGCGTTTTTATAATCACATTCCATTAAAAAACAAAACCCGATAGCTTGAGTTGCTTCAAAGGCTACCGGGAATGGAGTCTAAGGCGTTTCGCTTTTAAGCTTTCACACCATTCTCATAGATGTATTCGGGCGCAATGTCAATGTTGCCGTTGTCCCATTCAAGCGTGTCGGTTATCGTGAACGCCTTGAATAGGTTCAGATCTAGCAGGGGCTTGAATACGGGATAATGTTCTATCAAAGGCAGAAAGTCAAAAACCCGCTTTTGCCCGTCATTGAACAAAAGAAACATCTTGTAGCCGTCAATGTATTTCGCGTCGGTGATTTCTTTCCACATGTCATTTCTTTATTTAAGAGGTTCTATTTTGTTCGGGTTCTCACCTTTAGAGGCCATTTCCCAGGCTTCCTTTATCTCTTCTCTATGCAAGTCGAGCCATTCGAGAATGAGGCGCAACGCCCTCTCAGAGATTTCGCCTTTTACCTTTCCGTTTTCAATCTCGATGGAAACCTTATCGTTCTGATATGTTGCGTGGAAATGCGGCGGGTTATGGTCTATGAACCGTAGAATGATTTTTATTCCGAAAAACTCTGATATTGTAGGCATGGTCTTTATGGATTTGTTCCTGCAAAATTAGGCAAAAATTGCTTTGTGCAAAGGGAAAAGGTGAATTTTTTCTTCAAAATGCTTGCGGGATGGGAAAATGTTTGTAATTTTGAGTCGTTAAGCCCCGACAGCCCCTGTGCAATCAAACTGCTGGGTATTGTTTTTTAGGGATTTCTTACGCTTTTTGCATTTTACAGTTTCCAAATCATCTCCACCTTCAAATCTGTCTTATGATTCCCTTCAATCAGCGTCAGCCCGCTGCCGACCTGGTCGCGGTCGCTGTAGATGGTGCGTCCGATGCGGGCGTAAAGCGTCAGGGCGTTGAAGAGTTTTACCTTTCCTAGGAGATATACCCTCATGCCTTTGCCGTAAAGGGCGGGCACGCTGAAGGAATACAGTACGTCGTTTTCGTAGGCGTAGATACGGGCATTGTAATCTTTTGCATCAAAAATGGCATACCGGAAGGTAAGGCTATAGGGTTTGCTCTCTGGTTTGTAGGCAATGTCTTGACAAAGGAAATAGCCGTGCTCGTTGCTGCCGTCGTCGTTGCGGTAATGGGCGTATTCGGCCTTGTTGGCGCAATGGATGTCCCAGCCTATCTGATAGTTGATATTGAAACGCACCGAGTTTTTGGTGTAGAAGATGGGGTAGTGGGTGAAGACCATCCCGTCGGTGGAATTCTTCATTTTGGTTTTGGAACGCACTTGCAGGTAGGCTTGTGTGCGCTTGTTGAAGCTGTGGCTGACACGCAAGTAGTAATCGTGGCCGCGGCTCGGTGCGTTGACTTGTGAGGTCAGCCAGGTGTATTGGAATTGGTCGACGTAGGCGAGGAGGTTCCAATAAGGTGCTGGAGCCACCTCTGCACCGAGATAGATGCCGCGTTGCCCTTGGTTGCGGCTGCCTTCGCCGAAGGCGTTGGAATAAAGGTTTTGGTAGGCTTTGCCGTAGTCGCGGTACATGACGGTGAAGTTCAGATATCCTGCGGGTTTTACGGTCAAACCAATTAACCCCGCAAAATCCAATGGTCCCTGAGCTTGTCGAAGGGCCGTGCTATCAAAGTTCATACTCATTGCAACTTCACCAAAGACAGCATATTTCCCTTTCACATATTTGAAGTCGACACCTTGGTTGGTGAGCTTTTGTCCTTGGAAATAGAACTGGTTGTAATGGCTGGGCTTGAGTTCGAGTGGCACGTTGAGCCAGGTGTGGTGGGCGGTGTAGCCGACCTCGAAATGGGCGATGGCGTATGCCAGATGGCCGCCGACGACTTGTTGCCTGATGGCATGACGGTCTTGCAGCTCGCCGATGGTTCGGTGATAGCCCGTCTCTTGCAGGCTGCTGACGAACTCGGCTTCGCTTTCCAAGGTGTCAGTCACGCTAACGTTGGCGTCGACCAAGCGATTGGAATAGAAGATGGTGCCACTGAAAGGTCCACCGCCGAGTGTGATAGCGGCACCACGCATGAAGGTGTATTCGCTGGCCGAGCCTTTGGGCGAGAGACCACGCCCTTGTTTCATCACGCTGCTGCCTGCGCCAGCCTTGCCGAAGCTCATGCCCGACCATAGCGTTAGCCCTTGTCCAAAAGCCAGTTGGTAGTCGCCCAAAACGGCGGCCTTCACAATACCCAAGTCCTTGGCATAGAGGTGAAAACCGGCAAAGTCGAAGCCGCGGTGGTATTGGCTGCCCAGGAGTTTTTGGATGGTGTCGCTGACCTTGTCGGTGAAGAACATCTCGCCCGCGTCTTTCTCCAAGGTGAAGCCCGCCCGAATCTTGTTCTTGTAATTATAGGTGTATTTGAATTGGAGCTTCTGTGGACTGCCGAGATAGCGTGAGTTGGGTTTGGCCAAAAGGGCGGAGTCGTCGATAGGGGCATAGCCCTGCTGCTGTTCAAGGACTTGCTCGTATCTTCCCACAATCTGATGCTTGCCGTAGCGCGCCATCTTGTTGAGGGTGATTTTGTCTTTGCTTTCGTCTTTCCCTAAGCAAACTACAGGTCGAATAATGGCCACGGTCTGTTCGTCGAGGCCTTCCACCATCTCCAACTCGTCAAGGAACATGAAATCGCCGTAAAAACGGCGGTATTTCTGCAATTCTTCGTATTGGAACACACTAAGCAGGTGGAGCTCCACCAGCCCCATGGTCTCCTCGCTGTTGAGGTTGACGGGATTCTCACTGAGGAAGACGTAGTTCTCTAAGAGGTCTTCATAATCAGCGTCCTCGTCGCCATCTTCAGCTAGTCGTTCCACCTGTTCGATGAGCAGGTTGTTCAAGGCTTCGGTGCTGAGCGTGTCGATGGCGATTTGCGCCTTCGCATACGAGACGACGAACAGGGATACTATGACGAGAACCAGCCGTTTCATATCACTTGCCGATGCTGAAGATCATGCCGATTTGTACGGAGGCGCCCAACTCGTTGTGGAGTTGTGCCGCCACGTTGATTTGTGCGAAGCGTATGCCATAGCCGATACCAAAGCTCAAGATGCCTGGGTTGGTATGAACACCAGCGCGGATGTAAAGGTTCTTAACAGCCTCATATTCCAACCCACCGCGCAGGCTGACACCTTCAAGGTCTGTGTTTTTCTCAATCTCACATTGCCCAACGAAATCCTTGGTGAACTGGTAGACCATGCCGAAACGGAACACGATGGGTAGCTTCTCATGATTGAGGGTCTGCTCGAAACTGAAGTTGATGGGGTTGAAGATGTAGGTGCCTAAGGTCAGTTTGTCGGTGACGTGCGACTGTATGCCCAACTCAAAGGTGACCGCATTGTATTTGCCATAGTCGTTGCCGATTTTGAGTAGGAGGTAATCAAGTTGTAAACCGATTTGCAGATAGCGACCGAAGTCTTTGGCGTAAGCCAACCCGAACTTGTTTTCATTGTATTTTGACGAGCCGAATTGGTTGAAACTCAGTCCCAAAGTGCCGAACTTGGTGGGCAGTGCAAAGGCGCCGCATTTGTAGGCCGTCTCGGGCAGCATCCAGCGGTTTTCATAGTAGAGGCCAAGGTTGATTTTGTCCAGATTGGCCATTCCTGCAGGATTGTTTTGCATCGCCCAAAGCCCTTGCGAGGCCACTGATGAGCCACCCATGGCAGCGGCACGACCTCCAATGGGATGGATGATGTCGTAGGCGAAAATGCTTGAAGTTAAAAGGATTAGTGTTATTAGGAGTAGAAGTCTCTTCATTATGAGGAAGTTTTATCGTGCAAATGTAAGACTGATTTCGCAAAAATCAAAATTATTGGGTAAAAAAGCATATTTATCCTGAAATGGGGAGTTGTTCTCGATTTTTTGTGTATTTTCGCCTTCTAAAACACTGTCAAATGAATGTTGTTTTCATTGCGGCTGCCATTTGTTTGGCCATTGTCGGCATCGTCGGTGCCATAGTTCCAGGTATTGCCGGACCGCCTTTCAGCTATTTGAGTGTGCTGGCAGTATCGTTTGTCCAAGGGGTTGAGCACTCGGTCACTTTCCTTGTCGTCATGGGTGTCATCGCTGCGGTGATTTTCACCTTGGATTATATCGTGCCCATCTGGGGGACCAAGAAATTCGGCGGCTCGAAGTCAGGCATGTGGGGCAGCACCATAGGTCTGTTGGTGGGCTTGACGCTCACGCTGTTTTTCAATGCGGCCTTTATCGTCATCTTGGCTGGACCTTTCTTTGGCGCCTATTTCGGCGAAAGAATCGCCAAGACTCCTAACAAAGAAGCATGGCGGGCGGCTTTTGGCTCCTTCGTCGGTTTTTTGGTGGGCACGCTGCTGAAACTGGTGTATGCTTTCGTATGCTTGGTGTTCATCGTTAAGGACTTAATTGGTTTATTGGTATGACTTCATTGGAAGAAAAAGCAAGACATATTCGTCGGCTTATCTTGACCGCTTTGGCAGAGGCTGGCTCGGGACATACAGGCGGCTCTCTCGACCTGGTCGACATTTTCACGGTTTTGTATTTCGATCATCTACGTCACGACCCAAAACATCCTGATTGGCAAGGACGCGACAAGGTGGTGCTTTCCATCGGGCACACGGCTCCTGTGTTGTATGCGACTTTGGCAGCAGCTGGCTATTTTCCTGAAGAGGAGATGCTTACATTGCGCAAATTGGGTAGCCGCTTGCAAGGGCATCCGAGCTATGAGTTTCATCTGCCAGGGCTTGAGACATGTTCAGGGAGCTTAGGACAAGGTCTCGGCGTAGCTTTGGGTATGGCCTTGGCAGCCAAGATGGATAACAAGCCCAACCGCGTGTTCTGTATCATGGGTGATGGCGAGCAGCAGGAGGGAAGTGTGTGGGAGTCGGCCATGGCGGCGGCACACCATAAGGTGGACAACCTCTGCGCCATTATCGACCGCAACCGGTTGCAGATTGACGGCGGCACTGAGAAGGTGATGGCCATCGACCCTTTGCGTGACAAATGGACGGCATTCGGATGGCATGCTATCGAGATCGACGGCCACGACATGAGCCAAATCAAGATGGCTTTGGAGATGGCAGACCAAGAAAAAGACAAACCTACGGTTATCATCGCCGACACCATCATGGGCAAGGGTGTGAAGAGCATCGAGGACAACAACCAATGGCATGGCAAGGTGCCGACGAAGGAACAATTGCCTGCGTTTTTAAAGGAATTGTCATAGAGACGCAATTTGCGTCTTCATATAAACGGAATCTATTCGAGACGCAAGCATTGCGTCTCTACAAATAATAACGTTATGAATTATATTAACAAAGGAAATAAAGCGACCAAGACCGGTTTCGGTGAGGGCGTGTTGGCTGCGGCCGAAAAGGACAAAATTCGGTGGGGATGAACCTCTTTGCTGAGGCTTTCCCCGATAGGTTTTTCTCTATGGGCATCGCCGAGCAGGACTGCGTGGCTACTGCGGCTGGCCTTGCTTTGAGCGGCAAGGTGCCGGTGTTCAGCACATACGGTGTGTTTGCAGCGCATCGTGCCAATGATCAGATTCGTATCTCGTTGTGCTACAACAATGTGCATGCTGTCATTGGAGGCGCTCATGCGGGCGTGTCGGTGGGTCCCGATGGGGCCACGCATCAGGCATTGGAGGACATTGCGGCCATGCGTGTGTTGCCCAACATGATGATTCTTTCGCCTTGTGATGCCACGCAAGCCAAAATAGCCACGGAGAAGGCTGTCTTGGAGTGCGACGGCCCCGTTTACATCCGGTTTGGTCGCGAGCCTGTGGCCGATTTTACCGACGAGAATCAGGAGTTTGTCATTGGTAAGGCACAGTTGATGCGCGATGGCGATGATGTCACGTTGGTGGCTACGGGTCACGAGGTGTGGGAATGCCTGCATGCGGCTGAACTGCTGGAAAAACATGGTGTTTCGGCTCGTGTCATCAACATGCACACCATCAAACCTTTGGATGGCGAGATTCTGACGAAGGCGGCCGAGGAAACGAGGATGCTCTTTACCGTTGAGGAGCACCAACGCACGGGTGGCTTGGGTGGTGCCGTGGTCGAATACCTGACCGAGAATCACCCCATCAAGGTGGTGCGCATCGGTATGGACGACCGTTTCGGTGAGTCGGGACAGGCGGATGAGCTGATGCAGAAGTATTGCCTCGATGCCAAGGGCATCTGCGAGCGTGTGATGCATGAGACGGCTGCCGATGAGTTGGGCGTATTTGTGCCGAGTCTGGGCAAGCCTTTCTCGACCTATCCCAAAGGATTGTACAACAGCGAGATACTGTATAAAGGCTATGATTACCATGACGAGTCGACCTTTGAGACTTGTTACGATACCAAGGTGTACAATCATTACATCCATCAGGGAAAGTACGTGCATGAGATCCATGAGACGCTGGCGCGTTCGTTGCATGACCATTTCATCACCCATGCGCTCAACACCATGCTGGAGCAGTACGACGAGAAGGATGTCATCGGCGTGATGGGCGGCCATGCCAAGCGTCGCGACGACCCGGGCTATCGCCAGATCGTCTTTTTGAGCAAGAAACTCACGGAGATGGGCAGGCTGATGGTGACGGGTGGCGGCCCTGGTGCCATGGAAGCCACGCATCTCGGGGCTTGGATGGCGGGTAGGAGCGAGGCCGAGACCAACGAGGCCGTCGACATGCTCATGCCGTCGCCGACCTTCAAGGACGAAGGCTGGCTGCGCCGCAGCTTCGAGGTGATGGAACGTTTCCCCTTGCAATCGAAATACCGCAGCCTGGCCATCCCGACCTGGTATTATGGTCACGAGCCGACGGCGCCTTTCGCCACCGACATCGCCAAATACTTTGATAATAGTGTGCGTGAGGACGGTATCGTCACCATCGCCAAGGGCGGCATCATCTACACGCCCGGTAGCGCGGGTACCATGCAGGAGATCTTCCAGGATGCAGGCCAAAACCACTACGAGAGCGTGGGTTACGCCAGCCCGATGATTTTCATGGGAAAAGACTATTACACCAATTACATGCCGGCCTATTCGCTGCTGAAAGACCTCAGCGACCGCGGCATCTTCAAGAACATGCTGCTCACCATCTCCGACGACAACGACGAGATTATCGAAGCCATTGTGAGGTTTAGGGAAGGGAAGTAATAGAGCGCTTATTTCTGCTCAAGGACGGACTTCATCAGTTCTAGGGTCTTCTTGAGATCGACGACAGTTTCGTAGTCTTCGCCGTAAACCTCACTCATTATCGGCAGGGCGATGTTGAGGTTTTCAAAGGAGGCTTGGTAGTCGCCCTTTTCAGCTTGGGCAAGGCCCATCTGCAGGTAGGTGCTGCCGATGTTGCCCCTACATTTCCTCACCTCTGGGTGCTTCTCGCCGTATACCTTGCTCCAGATGACCAAGGCGGTGTTGAGGCATTCGAGAGCCATGTCGTACTTTCCGATATCGATGCAGTCGCAGCCGATGTTGTTGAGGCTATAGGCGATGTCTGGATGGTCGGGCTCAAGGGTAGCTTGTTTGATGGTAAGGGCCTTGCTATGGTATTCCAGGGCTTTGACATGGTCTCCCTGATAATCGTAATTCTCTCCGATGTTGTTGTAGCAGGTAGCGACGTAAGGATGGTTTTCGCCGTAATTGCGCTGCAGGATATGGAGGGCTTGGTTGAAGTGGAGTAGGGCTTTATCGTAATCCCCCTGTTTCATCAATGCGCAGCCTTTGTTGTTATAGCTGGTGGCGACGTCGGGGTGGTTGGGACCATAGAGGTTCACATTCATGGCGAAGGCTTTGTCGCCGTAAATGATCGATTGGGCGTAGTCGCCTTTGTCGTAATAGTATGAGGCGATATTGCTGTAACATATCGCCACCCATTCGCTGTTCTCGCCATACTCTTCGCGGGCGCTGCGCAGGATGCTTTGGAAGTATGGGAGGGCGCGGTCGTAATCTGCAAGGTATTCGGTGATGAAGCGACCGGCATCATTCATCCATTCCAGGTTGGTGGTATCGAGGCTGGCGCGCAGTTCAAGGAAGTAGGCTGCCGTGTCGTTGAGGTGTTGCACAAAGAAGGTCTCGTAGTAGCTGTAGCAGCGTTGTGCCGCCTCGTGGATGTCGCCCCGTTGCACCGCCTCGGCCTTTTGTAGTGTTTCACGTTTCTCGTGGAGCACCTGTCCGCGCTGGCGGATGTCGTTGACCTGCTGACCGATGTCGCCTCGGCTGTTGAGCATCGAGTCGGCCTTTGTCAATTCACCGTTCTCGATGAAATAGGATACTTGGCGGTAGAACGCGTCAAGTTGGTCATAGTCGAGAGATGCATAGCGCTTGGCCATGTCCTCGATGAGTCGTTCGTTACTCTCCTGCTGGGAGTAGAGCTTCTGCATCGAGTTTTGGTAGTCTTTGACCGTGATCTTGCCAGTGCCCTTCAGCGCCTCCAACTCGTCCTCTTTGGCCTGAAGCTGTTTCTGCAGGTTGCGCCGTATCTTGCGTTCGGCATCGAGTTTGTCCTGCAGCTGCTGCTCGGGCGTCTCCATAAGGATATAGATGGGGTTAGGTGAATAGCTGTAGCTCTTGGGACAGACTTCGAAGTCGACCAGCTGATAGCCTTTTTTCTTGACGGAGTCCAAGCGGAACTGTTGGTTGGTGACAGGGAAGGAGAAGGAGCCGTTGTCGGCATTCACGAGCACGGTTGCTCTTCCTTTGATGGATAGGGTCGCGCCTTTAAGGCCTTGTCCGGGGACATGCTTGCCGTTCACCATGCGGCCTTTGGTCTTCACGTAACCTTGTTGGGTCTGGGCGATGGAGAAAAGGGGCGTTAGAAGCAGAAAGAAAAAGAGTATGGATTTGCGTTTCATTTGAATTCTAAGTCAATTATGAGGTGTTACATAGTTTTGTTGTCACTTTGCCAACAGCACATCGTCTTTGCCGCAGGGCATAAACAAGGTGTCGTTTTCGAGGGGTACGGAACTGGTCACAAGGTAGTAGCTACGCTGTTTCTCCAATGGCACATACAGAGACACGCATCCGTCGGCGTCGGAAACGGTTTCTTGTCCTGCCAGACTAACCGTAGCGTCGCTGACATACATTTCCGTGTTTGGATCGTAGATATGGAATGAGACTTTGCCAAAAACCGAATCGTTTCGATGTATGTTTAAGGTGACATTAGGGGTGAGCATCAAGCTGGTGTCCGTGTCGAAGAAATAGGGACATGAAACGGAGAAGCTTACCTGATGATTCAAGTAGTGGTGTGGGATATTGTTGAAAACCAAATTGTCGTCTATCGAGTTGAGTGTGTCGATCTTGGACTCGTTATCCAAACGAATGGTTACCAAGGCGCCTTTCAATGGGGGCAGACTCTCGTTGTGGACAGAAACCTCATTCAGTTTCACTTCCACGTCGAAGGGTTGGTTCATGTGTCGCACACCCAGCAGGGCAGCTACTATAGCTGCGCCACCCAAAATCCATGCTATCGCTCGTCTGACAAGCGTTCGCTTGTGTCTTTGCCATATGGTGTCAAACTCTACGTCCAGTAGTTTGGAGATGAGTTGCACATAGGCGCGTTCCTTGTTGAGCCAAGGCCATCGGTAGATTTTCTCGTTGATGTTGGCACCAAGGATTTCGGGTAGCCCCAGTTTGTCAATGACAGGATTGAAGCACTCGGTCTTCGGGTCTCCACTGTGTGGAATGCCATCCACAATAAAGAAGTGAATGTTCTTGGTCCGCCCAAGGTCATGGAAGAACTCGATTTCCTTGCCGACCCATTCGGAACGGGCTGAATTGGGCGAGCAGATGACAACGAGGTTTTTAGAAGCCTTTAACCGCTCTTGCAGTTCTTCGGTGAGCCCTCCAGGCTGTATGTCGGTAGGAGCGAAGAAAACAGGGTTGATAGGCTTGCGTTTCCAGCCATGTTCGTTGCGCAAAACGGCAGGCATCTTGAAGCGTTCCAGCTTCTTTTGAAGCTTTTTGCCCCAGTCGATGTCCTTGGCATTGTAGCTGATGAAAGCGTAGTATTTGTAGTTGCTGTCCGTGGTCATATTGTTTAGTCGTTTCAAGGCATGTCAAAGGTTGTCTTGATCACCAGATAATCGTAATGTTGAACATCGGGAGTGAGCTCATCGTAGCTCTTGATGCACTCGTGGGTCTTCATCACCTCGTCGGTGCGTTGGCCTGGCGTGTAGCCGAGGGCCACGTGCGAGGCTTCCCAACGGATGTGTTCTTGGACGGCCAAGTAATGCAGCACCCGCTCCACGTGTTCGTCATTGCCCGTGTAATGCGTGTTGGCCTTGGAGTAGTCGGGCGGAATGCATTGGGCGATGTCGTGGCGGTGGTCGTAGATCTCAGGCCCGATGAGCGCCAGTTTCGTGGAGATGTGGAAGCAGTTGGCGAAGTCTTGCGAGCGCTGCCTGACGCGCTTGGCGTGAAGGGCATAGTCGTCGGTCGACTTGATTACTTCCTCTCGTTCAACCCATAGCTTTTGAGGATCCTCTTTTACGCCCGAAGCGCGCATGTAGCCGGCGAAGAAATTCCGGGCACGGGCTTTCAGGCTCTCGTTGGTCATGTTGTCGTAGGTCCAAACGTCGCGCTTATAGCCGAAGGTGCGTATGCAGTTGTGGTATTGGCCGATGGCGTTGTAGTGTTGCAAGGTCACGTTGTCAAGATGACTGGGGTTTTCCTGGGCGATGAGGATGACGAAGTTCTTGGTGAGGTCCTTGCCCTGACGGTAAGCGAATTGCACCAAGTCGACAGCCGTGCGCAAGTTGATCCGGTCGTCGCCCATGCACACGATGATGTAGTTCAGTTCCTGGATGTGCTGCGACAATTTCTCCCAAAAATCATTGCCTCCGATTTCACCCTGCTCTAACGTGATGCCGACGCTTTCGTTCATGCCTGGGAAACTCTTGCTGTAAGCTTGTTTGATCGTGTCCATCTTCCTATCGACGACCACGCATGAAAACGGGCTTTTCTTGGATTCTTTGTTGACAAAGGCACCGTGTTCATAGAGGAAGCCCAGCACCTCGCGTCCCGTTTCGCCAAAGCCTAGGATCATGGCATTGAAGGCTGAGCTCACCCAACCTTCGCGTAGGCCGTTCTCGTCAACACCTTTGTCCACGTAGTTGACAGGGAGCAGCTCGGGGCAGTTCTTGATGTTACGAACGGCCAGGTATGACGAGTCGACAAGATGCACGTTCATTGACGGGGTCTTGGTCATCGCCTCCTCATACATGCGGTTGACGCCTTCACGGCAGGCACGGCAGAAGATTTCGGCGGTGCAGCCGTCGTTGTAAAGGATTTCGGCGCATTGCAGGTTCTTGTTCTCGTCGTCGGAGAGGAGATACACTTTGCACGAGGGGTTTTTCAGGAAGGCGTCCAGGTCCTTCAAGTTCATTTGCTGGCAGATGTCTTTTCCTCTTGCTTCGTTCAAGGGAATGTGGGAATAGACGATGGCATTGAACGGGCCAAGGTCTTCCTCGGTGCGACTCTTGAACAGGCGTTGTATCTTTTCCCAGATGGACAGGTCCATATAACTCTCTTCGGGGTCGGGGTAGTCAATGAGAAGGCGCGGTTGGTCGGGATGGAGTTTGAGGATGTCCTCAGCGAGTGAGCTTGACAGTTCTCCGCCCAGGAAAAACATGTGGACATTTTGGGCCTTGTCTTTATTGGCTACAAGCCACGAACGTCCGGCCTTCCTTCGGTTGATGGCCTTGATGAGTAAGGCGATGGAGGTGAGGATGGCCAGAATGAAAGTTATGACGAAAACGTAGACTAGCCATGCGACACCCGGGCTTTGGCTTGACCCGAACAAGAACTCTTGGTAACCATTGTCGAAGAAGTGGGTTTGGAAGACGAACATCTCGAGGGAATGGAAGACCGAAAGAATGAAGATGGAGAACCAGCTTTTTGCACCTTGTTCCATATGGAAAATCACATACATGTCGGCTATCGTATGGATCAGGATGATGGCCAGCGCGCAGATAAACAAAGTCTTGAAAAACAGTTTGTTGTTCTTGCTGTTTTTGGCAAGGATGAGGTAATAGACCACGCCAATGGCGATGCCGATGACGAAGGCGATAGCTTGGAATGCGATTGGATGCATGGGTCGTCTTGATGTTATTGTTCTTTCTTGATACTCCAACCGAGTTGCATGATGAGCTTTAACGTGGCCACGGCCGTGTTGCGGTCATAGTCCTTCTCGCTCTCAGGCAGGTCGTCGTAATCGATGAGATGGGGGTGCTTCTTGAGTTCGTCGTTGCGTTCAGCGCCGTAGGTCCAGCCTTCCGCAAGGCGTCCCATGGCCCACTGTTCGTGCACTTGGCGCGCCAATTGCTCGATGAGTTGCTTCACCTCATCGGGAAGCTCGACGTTGGAGGTGTCGATGGGGTGAGGAATGAAGGGCTTCTTATCCATGGCTCATTCAAGTAATCTTCCCATTGCCCTGACCATCTGCTGCTCCATCATCGTGCACTTTTCGTCGGCTTCGATGATTTCGCAGAGGTCGTGGATGAGGTCGAGACGGCTGGCTTCGTTGTCAGCATAAAAGGCTTTGTTTTCGCGGATGCAGTCGAGCACTTCGGCATCGCTCATCTTGGCGAATAGGTCCTCCATCTTGTCCACTGTGTCGAAACCGCTCTTCTCGAGCATGATTCTCACTTCTTCCGGCTGGATGATGCCATCGACGTTGGCGATATAAAGCATCACTAAGGTTTTGAATTCTTCTTTGGTAAGTGTCATGGCGTTATGTTGTTAAATTGTTTAATCGTTGATTGATTAATTGTTGAATTGTTGACAGTCAAACAATTAAACAGTTCAACAGTCAACAATTCAACAATAAATTAGTTGTGCATCGGCTTCAAAAGATCGTTTACCGTTTTCACAGGGTTGAAGGTCTCGATGGGCACTTCGACGAAGATGGTGATCCAGTCGGCCATGGCGCCGTTCCAGAGGCCAGGCAGCTCGAGGGCTTTCAGCTCGCGGCCGTCCTTCGACTTGTTGGAGATGAAGCCTGTGTTAGCGTCTACGTAGTCGGTCAGGCAAAAGGCCTCGCCCTTGTAGTTCCAGCAGCCGCACACCAAGTCGACGGGGTTGAAGTGGGTCGAGCCTTGGAAGATGGCCTCCTGTGCCTCGTCTTTGTGGTTGATCTGCGACGACTCGATGATTTGCAGCGACACCTCGTCGTCCAGGTTCTTCACCCAGAAGGGACCGCCACCGGGCTCGCCTTCGTTTTTCACCATGCCACAGATGCGCATCGGGCGGTTGAGTTTGTTGTACAGGTAGTCAATCTTCTCGATGTCGTTGTAATCACTTACGAAATCTGGGATGTCGATCATCAAGTCCTCTTTGGCGAAACGCAGGGCTTCGTTGAGTTCTTCACTACTGACGGCACCTTGGTCGAGCATCTCGAGGTAATCGAAGGTGCGTTGCTGCAAGTGGAGGAGGAGGCCCGCCAACACCTTTTTATAAAATATGGTCGTCTCTGCCTTGGTTTCGGGAACAATGTTGTCGATATTCTTGATGAAGACAATCTCTTCGCCAAGGTCGTTGAGGTTCTCGATGAGTGCACCGTGTCCGCCGGGACGGAACAGTATTTTGCCATTGGTTTCGCGGAACAGTTCGCCTTTGGCGTCGATGGCTACAGTGTCAGTAGACGGTTTTTGGCAAGAGAAGGTGATATCGTAGCGAACGCCATATTTCTGCTCGTAGTCGGCTTTCAGAGCGTCGACGGTTTTCTTGAAAGGCTCCTCGTGTTCGGGCGAGACGGTGAAATGGAGCTTGGCCACGCCTTCGTTGTCGGTGGCATAGTGAGCGGCTTCAACGAGGTGCTCTTCAAGCGCCAGACGGTTGAAAGTGGGGTAGTGGTGGAACTTCAGTAGGGCTTTGGGCAGTTTGCCATAGTTCAGTCCGTCGTCAAGGAGCAGAGCTTTCACAACGTCTACTTTGCGGCCTTGTTGGAGCAGGCTGTCGATGTCGGCGCCATAAAGGTGTTGAGCAGCTGCGTTGAGGTCGTCGAAGAAGGCAAAGCTGTGGATATGGGCGAAGAAGATGTCCGTGAACTTGGTCTCTTCGGCGGTCTCGACGAAGGCGAAGAGGTCCTTGAACATACGTGAGGCGGCACCCGAGGCGGGGACGAACTTGGTGAACTGGTAAAACTCCTTATCGGCGTCAAACACGGCAGTCATCATGTTGGTTTTTTCTTCGTCGAGGCGCAGGATGCCGTCTCCGAGGGTGGCGGGACGCATCAATTGGACATATTGGGTGCCTCTTTTCAATTGTGCAACTTGTTGTATTACTTGATTTTCATTGATGTTTCTTTCCGAAAGCTGTTGAAGGTCTTTTTCTGTAAGCATAATGATAGGTTTTTAAACGCTTCAAAAATAAGAAATTAAGTAATGCGAAGAAAAAAAACTACAAAAAAATTCTTCAATCGGTTGCAGCATTGAAAAAAGTTGTATCTTTGCAGCCGATTTAGAGCCCAGGTGGTGAAATTGGTAGACACGCCACTTTGAGGGGGTGGTGCCGATTACGGCATGCAAGTTCGACTCTTGTCCTGGGCACAATCACCAAGCCCCGATGGCGGAATTGGTAGACGCGTACGTTTCAGGTGCGTATATCGAGAGGTGTGCAGGTTCGACTCCTGTTCGGGGCACTAGGGTTTTTCTTTTGCAAAACTTTCCTACTGTGTCAACCACGTGTCAACCAATTCTCAACATTTTAAATAGTTGAGACTCAACCCTGTATTTTTTGGCCTTGGAATGGATGTTGTCGGTAACAACCTTTCTCTTAGTCTATACATCGTATCATGAACAACTTGTAGTTGAGCATTCGCAAACGTTTTTATTCCTCTGCATTCAAGAATTTGTGTTTTTTCGCCATCAATCCAAAAATGATATGCAAAGTAAAGTATGATGTCATTTTTGCCTTTATACACTGGATCTATGCCGAAAGACATCCCATGCTTATAAAGTAAGAGGTCATATAAATCAATCCAATCACCTGAGGAGACGTCAGATAGTTTTATGAGCTCTTCAATTATCTCAGGGCAAGCACTTAGTTCTTTTTTCAACTCCTCGTTGGTACACTTTCGCAGTCCGATTTCGCTTTTTTCATAGGTCATTGTTTGTTCATTGTTTGGTAAAGTTTGAATAGTTCGGCAACAATTGGAGCTTCATTATCGTCGACTAAGATTTTAGGATCAAAACCATACGCCTGCATCACGGCTTTGTCATTCTCCTGATGGGCACGGCGTAGCTCGGGAGGCATGGTCACTTCATCGTACAGGTCGGCCAAAGATGAATCTGGATAGATTGCGCGGGCATCAAGAATGGCTTGGGCGGTTTCCTCAATCTTTGCCTTTTGTGCTTCGGTGGCGTTGGGCCATGGGAAGTTGTTATAAACAGCAGGAGTATAACGATAACGCATTTCCAATCTTCCGCAAACCACCCTCATCCAAGCCATGTGAACATTCGAATTCATTACCCCAAACATATAGATGGAAGCGTCTGGGATAAGATAAACCATATTACTAGAAATGATATCCGGACTCATAAATCCAATAGGGACATACCGCCTGCGCTCAGATGAAACCTCAGGAACCACAAGATATTGTGTTTCGGGTTGACGAATCTGCGTGAATAGCATAGGCGTTTCTGCATCACGTTGGACAGAGGCAGTAGGGCTCTTTCTTCTAACCTCGGCCACACAATGTAGCCGTTGCATAATGGGAGGAATCTTTCTTAATCCCGCAGGGGAAACACCTTTCAGCCACAAACAATAACGCGGTTTATTATTGATAAACTCATCGCTTCCTATATAACGCTTGATAAAAGCATCTGCTTGGGGGTATTGTTTTATTAAATCTGCCCTTTCTTCTGGACTAAGTATCAGATTTCCACCGTCAGTGGGCTGACTTCCTTTACTCATAATGGGCAATGACGAATCAATCGGTTTCCCTCTCGACTGAATAAAGACATCAGGAGCCCCAATTAGATAGCCA
Source organism: uncultured Bacteroidia bacterium (assembly GCA_902767725.1). Classification (GTDB taxonomy): domain Bacteria; phylum Bacteroidota; class Bacteroidia; order Bacteroidales; family F082; genus Limimorpha. The sequence continues at coordinate 41,669 of CACXIM010000010.1, forward strand.
TTAATATGATCGACAAACTCAATCTTACCATTGTCATATATCATCTTCTTCTGTTTGGTATTGTGACAACTAAACCCAATGATAATGCAATGAACGTGAGCTTTCAAAGATGCTTCACTATCCCATCTGAAAGTACGATAGGCGAATTGTATTTCAACATTTCTATTCTTGAACAAATAATCCCATAAAGTAGCCACCGATTCACCTTGTACAATGGAATTGGTTGACACAAAACATGAATGTGTTTTTGAACCTTGCATTATGTCTGCCGCTTTTTTATACCATGCAGCAACATAATCTAGTTTCCCGTGTTTTTTGTTATCCGCAAAAACGACATCCATATCTTGTGCCTGTGACTCACTTCGCCATTGATGTCCCACAAACGGCGGATTACCCATGATATAATTGAAGTCAACATGATAGGTTGAAGGTTCGGGGGCAGTGGTGTGAATGGTCAGCTTGTCACTATACAAATCGATGGATTCGTATTGTGCAGGGGCTTCGCTTGCTATGGTAACAGGAGCGGTTTTGGTAGGATAGACATTGGTTTTGTTCGCAATGATTACAGGATTTTGCTCCGAAGTCTCCCATTCAGTCCACGAAACCCGCAGCGCATTGCCCTCCTTGATGTTGGCGTAACTCTTCAACGGCAAGAAGTCGATGTCATGCTGCACAATCTGTTCCGTCTTGGTCAGCATCTGCGCCTCCGATATCCACAGCGCGGTAGTGGCCACCGTCACGGCAAAGTCGTTAATCTCTATGCCGTAGAACTGATGAATGCTCACCTTAACGGGGCTGGCGCCTTCCAAGCCGAGGAATGACTGCCCATGGTATCGCTCGCGGATGACTTCGTTTTCCAATCGACGCAAACTCAAATAAGTCTCAGTCAAGAAGTTGCCGCTTCCACAAGCAGGGTCGAGGAAGGTGAGCGAAGCCAGTTTGTTCTGGTACTCGTCGAGACGGCGCAAACGCTTCTTTTCCTCTTTCTCTTCCAAAATCTCGTCCAACTCGCGGCGAAGGTCGTTCAGGAAAAGAGGGTCAATCACCTTGTGGATGTTTTCGATAGAGGTATAGTGCATTCCACCACTACGCCTGGTTTCAGGATTCAGCGTACTCTCAAACACGGCACCGAAGATGGTAGGCGAAATTTCACTCCAATCAAAATCAAGGCTCGCGTTCTGGAGCAAAGTCTGTTTCAGTTCCTCCGTAAACTGTGGAATTTCAATTTCCTCCTCAAACAAACCGCCATTGGTATAAGGGAAGGCCTTCAAGTCATCTGCCATATAGCGGCTGCGTTTCTCCATGGGCGTGTTGAGCACCATGAACAAGTCTGCCAAAGCCCTGCGCATATCCTTGGCTTCGTATGCGTTTAGGAAGTCATGGAACTGGTCATGTTTGAACACGCCAGCATCTTCGGCATACAGGCAGAACACAATTCGGACGCAAAGGATATTCAGCCAACGCAACGCCTCGGGCGAATTGTCATCGTATTGTTTCAGCAAGGCGTCGTAAATCCTGCCGACAATCTCCCCGGCTTTCATTGAAACCTGCATCTCCTTGGTGATGTGTTCGCTCTTCACGTCCACAAGGAACTGAAGGCGATAATATTCCTTGCCCAAGTCTTTCAGGAAGATCTGCTCTGGCTCTCCGTTCGGCTGCTCCATGTCATAAACCAGAAACTCGGCAAAGTTACAAGTCACAATCCATTTGGGATGTTGGGAAAGGGGCATGTTGGCCACATACTTTTTCGCTTGCTGGAACGGCGTAAGCTTGCCGCCCTCGCTTTGAGGCACTGGTGCCCGCAGATCCTTGTCGATGGATTTCTGCTCGATGAGTACCCTCGTCGATGGGATATGGCCATCGATAAAGTTCGTGGAGTCAACCATGCTGCTTACCCGCTCTTCATAGCGAATGAACGAAGGCAAGTTTTCCACCTCGTACACATTCGTCAGCAGGTCGGCCCAAAACAGCTGTGACTCGCCACGCTCATATCCTCTTCCTTGCCATCTCTCGGCAAACGCGGCAGCCGCCGCAGCGATTTGTTTTTCAGTTTTCATGCCGCAAATATAATAAAAAACAACCCCCAATGGGGCAAAACGAAAAACAAATCACAATCTTATGATTAAAATCACGCAAAAGCTCTTGTTTTCATCCAAAAGTTGTATTTTTGCACGCCATTAGTAAGTATATTTACTGTAAACCAATTTACTATTTTTATGGAACCTAAGTTTCAAGGACACCTTGTAGATGAATTGTATAAGGATTACAGGATAAAAGAGGGCATGAAGGCCTGCATGAACTGCGGCGTGTGCACTGCTGTTTGTCCGGCTGCAGAGTTCTACAAATACAATCCGAAGAATATCGTGAACATCGTCGCGCGCAAGAACGAGGTCGATTTGGAAGAGCTTCTGAGAAGCGACACGATTTGGTATTGCGGCGAGTGCATGTCGTGCGTGACGCGCTGCCCACGTGCCAATGCCCCAGGCTTGGTCATCATGGCCTTGCGCAAGCTCTCGATGCGAAGCGGTCTTTACATGGAATCCGAAAAAGGCCGTCAACAATATGTCGTAGTTAAGGATTTGTGTTCCAATATCTTAAACTACGGCTATTGCGTTTATCCCCGCACTTTTGATTATGAGACCCATAAGGAATTTGGCCCCGTCGGAAAATGGATTAACGAAAACCTAGACGATTTGCACGCCCGCATGGGCTCAAACCTCGATGGCGACGGTCCCGGCGGATTGCGTAAGATTCCCAAGGAGAGTCTCGACCAGCTGAAGAAGATTTTTGATGTCACGGGTGCCACCGAGTTGATGGAACAGGTGCTGAATGATGCCCATCAAGAGGCAGAGAAGGAGCATCTCACCGACGAGGAGTATTTCATGAAGGTCTATACCCAAAACGATGGGGAAAAGCATTTGAATCTTTAAACCGTGGTTATTGAGAATGGATTTATTTAGTTTACACATTGGAAACAAGACTTAGGCACAAACCGTCATTGCGGACTTGATCCGCAATTTCCTGAAAACAGAGACAATCCTTCTTGTTCAGGAGATGGCGGATGTTCCTCCACCATGACGGTCAAAGGTCTAGGTAAAATGAAAGAAGTATATAAAAATGATAATCGAAGGAAAACAGAAAATTTGGGCGGATTACCAGAAAGACATTCCCGATGACCATTATTTTTACGTGAGGAGCTGCATCCGTCAGGCGTTTTGGCCCGGTTCGGAGGTGACGTTTCTTGACATCACGCGGAATAAACTGGGCAAGGACTTTTACGAAAACCCATATCATACCACCTGCGGCGGCATTGCTTATCACAGCGACACCATCCCGCAGGAGACTGCGATGACCATCATCGCACGCCAGTTCGCATTGATGCACGAGAGCGGCTACGAGAATTATGTGTGTTCCTGCATCACCTCGTTCGGATGCTACACTGAGACGCTGGAGACATGGCACGAGTATCCCGAATTGGAGGCCAAGATTCGCCAATATCTCTGGGATTCTTGCAAGAAAGAGTTCGCCAAGCCGAAATATCTCGCCCATGCCAGCGACATTATCTATAAGTTCAGGTTCGACATCGCGAAACAGATGAAGTTCCCGCTTGTCAATGTCAAGACTGGCAAGCCCTTGAAGGTGGTTGAGCACATCGGATGCCATTATTCGAAGATGTTCCCTTCGAAGGGTTTCGGCGGTGCTGAGTATCCGCATGTCTTGGTCGGCATGATCGAGGCATGGGGCGGCGAGGTCGTCGACTACCCCGAACGCCGCCATTGCTGTGGCTTCGGCTTCCGTCAGTATTTCGTGCAGGCCAACAGGGGCTATTCCGAGTCGAACACCTACAAGAAATTCGAGTCGATGGAGCCATACGAGCCGGATTTGATCATCACCAACTGTCCGGGCTGCCCTTATTTCCTCGACAGATGGCAATATGTCATCGCGGAGCAGACTGGCAAGACCTATGGCAAGAACGGATACGGCATTCCAGCACTGACCTACGAGGAAGTGGCAGGCTTGGTGATGGGTTATGACCCTTGGGACCTCGGCCTTCAGATGCATCAGGTCGCCATAGAGCCGCTGCTTGAGAAGATGGGCATCCCTTACGATCCGAAGAAGAAATATCAGGGCGTCAACGGCAAGGACTTGGGCCAGCCGCAGTGCCCGTCGTGTATGAAATCAGTTTGAAAAAATGAGTAAATAGAGTTTATATAATCGTCGTGTTGGCTTTCAGCTTTCAGCCATCAGCCGTTAGCTAGGTCGCAACGATGCTGATGGCTGACGGCTGATAGCTGACTGCCATGAAATCATGGATTAATTCTGAACACTTACTTATGAAAGATAATATTTTAATCATTGGCGGTGGAGCCGCCGGAATCGAAGCAGCCTCACAATTGCATAAGATGGGGCTGAATCCTATCATTGTTGAAAAAAGCGAGGCTCTTGGCGGCCATATCGCACAGTGGGACAGGTTGTTTCCCGCTTTTCATCCAGCCAAGGACGTGGTTGAGAAGATGCTTGACCAAGTGAAAGGCATTGATGTCCGTCTGAATACTGAGGTCGTTGACATCCAAAGAGATAATAACGGTTTCCATGTCGTTTTGAGCAATAACGAAAAAATCAACGCTCAAGCAGTGATTCTTTCCACGGGGTTCGATGTCTTCAAAGCGGAGCGGAAACAAGAATACGGCTATGGCATCTATAACAACGTGATGACTAGCGTTGAACTCGAGAAGTATTTCAGGACGGGCAAGGACGACCGCATCAACAACCCGAAGCGTATCGGTTTCGTGCATTGTGTGGGCGCCCGCGACGTGAAGGTTTGCAACACCTACTGCTCGAAAGTGTGCTGCACCACGGCGTTGAAGCAGGCCTGCGAAATCAAGGAGGTGTTTCCTGAGGCCGAGGTCTACACGTTCTACATGGATTTGCGCATGTTCGGTCCAGGCTATGAAGACCTCTATCTCAAGACCCAGAAAGACTTTGATGTGAAATGTGTCCGCGGTCGCGTGTGCGAGGTGTCGGAGGATATGGATGGCAGGTTGGTCATCAAAGCGGAAGACACTTTGTTTGGCAAACCGCTCAAGATGACGCTTGACTTGCTCGTTTTGATGTGCAGCATGGAGAAAAACAAGAGCATCGACGCGATACAGCAGAAGCTCGGCATCGCCAACAACAGCGATGGTTTCATGCAGAACAAGGACATGTATCTGGGCATGAACGACACTGCTCAAGACGGTGTCTTCGTGGCTGGTGCTTGCACCGCCCCCAAGTCGTTGCCCGACACAATCGGTGAGGCACGTTCCGTGGCGACACAAGTGTATAATTATTTAAATAGATAAGCCATGGATTTCGGTTTTTGTTTGTCACCCAGCTCGCATGTCAAGATGGATAGCATCGACCTGACGACGTTCAACCGCCTGAAGGAGACCAATCCTGACCTCAACACTTGCATTGCATGTGGATCATGTACAGCCACTTGTACTGCGGGCCATTTCACCGAGATGAGTTTCCGCCGCATTCTTCTGATGCTTCAGAGAGGCAAGGAAGACGAGGCCAAAAAAATGATTCAACATTGCATGCTTTGCGGCAAATGCACTTTGGTTTGCCCGCGCGGCATCAACATCCGTAAGATTTTGTTAGACATTACACGATGAATTCACAGATATTCCATCCTTTTGTGCTCCCCTTCGTGTTCGGCATGGCTTTCGTGCTGACGTATTGTGTTGTGGGGCTTTTACGCGTCATCGGCCAGCTGCCGAAAGACGACAGAAAGAAGTTTTGGCGTTCCTTGGTAACGCCTAAGACAGCTTGGGCCAACATCCGTGACCTGATTGGCGACTGCCTCTTCCATGTGAAGATTTGGAAGCGCAATCCTGTACTCGGTTATATGCACACAGCTATTGCATTTGGCTGGTTTATGATTATCGTCATCGGCCATGTGATGCTTTTTACGTTGAAACCACTTGAAGGTGTTGAAATCCAAGGCGTTGAGCGGATGTTCCCCAATTTCTATTACCCGATTTTCTTCAAATATTTCGCTGAAGAAACGCCGGTTTTCGCCTTCCTCATGGATTTCTTCCTCCTGATGATCATCAGCGGCATCTTAATCGCTGTGGTGAAGAAGATCCATTCGAAGATTGTGGGCGTAAAGCGTATTATGCATTTCGGTTTTGCCGACAACATGATTCGTTTCGCCTTGTGGACCATATTCCCTTTCCGGCTCATTGCTGAAAAGAGTAATATCATGGCGTTTTGGTGGCTCTATTCCATTGATTTGATGGTGTTTATGTTTATGCTTCCGTTCACGAGATATATGCACATTCCGACGGAGGCGTTGTTTATCTTATTGAGGCACGCTGGCTTAAAACCACGTGAGCCTCGCAAGGGTTATGCCTTGGCCCAGATTTATTCCTGCCCGAGTTGTGGCCTGTGTATCGATGCCTGCCCGATGAGTGTCAACGACAAGAACAGCGGCAACACCTCGGCCTATTTCATGAAGCGCTTGAGAAACGGTGATAAGGAAGAGGCCCAACGCATTGCCGAGACCTGCATGCAGTGTGGCAAATGTGTTGCGGTTTGCCCTGTGAGCATCGAGTCGTGCGACATCAAGATGAGTCAACGCGAGGCTGTGCCTTATCAAATCAAAAGCGATCACGCCTATCTTGACGAATATGAACCAATTAAGGTCGAATCAAGAGTTTCCGTGCTTTATTTCGCCGGCTGCATGACCCAACTCACGCCCAAAATCATGCACGCCATGAAGCAAATCATGGAGGCGGCAGGCGAGCAATATGAGCTGATGGATAAAGATGGTGGCGTTTGCTGCGGTCGACCGATGCTATTGAGCGGAAAGACAGCCGAAGCCCAAGCCATGATGGCCAAAAACACCGAGTTGATCAAGAAATCTGGGGCTAAGCGACTCGTACTTTCCTGCCCGATTTGCTATAAGGTCTTCAAAGAGGAGTATCACCTCGAAGGCATTGAGATTCTACACCATACGCAATACATTGATGAACTCATCAAGCAGGGCAAGCTAAAGGTCGATAAGAACGACATCAACTACGTCTATCACGACCCGTGCGAACTCGGAAGAGCCTTTGGCGTGTATGACGAGCCTCGTGAGGTGATTGAAAGCATCGGTCATTTGCGCAAGGCGAAATCAGAGAAGGAATTGAGTATATGCTGCGGCGGAAGTCTCGGCAGTTTCAACCTCACTCAGCAGGAGCGTGACGAGATTACAGCCAATTCGGTCAACGATTTGATGTTCAACCATCCGGATGAGATTGTGACGGCATGTCCGTTGTGTCTGAAGACCTTTGTGAGGAAATCGCCAGTTGCGGTTAAGGATATTGCGGAGGTTGTTGCCAACCAATTAAGATAACCGTTTTACATTTTGTCCATCATCCCTGGGAACGGCTTGGAGAACACCTTCGGAAACGGGGTTTCAAACTCCATGTCTTGTTTCTTGTATGGGTGATGGAAGCAGAGTTTGTAGGCATGCAGGCAGAGCCTTCCCAGTGAATTGTCGTATGCATCTGATTCAGGCGAACGGCCATACTTTGGGTCGCCTACCACGGGATGTCCGATGTCGGCCATGTGGACGCGAATCTGGTTCTTGCGACCCGTCTCCAGCTGTAATTCAACTAAGGAATACCTCGAGTTGGAATAGAGCGTCTCGTAATAGGTCTCTGCATATTTGCCGCCGTTATCGGTTGGGCTGGAGTAGGTGATGAAAGCCTTGTTGTCCTTCAGCCACGACTTCACCACGCCTTCCTTTTTCTCCATGCAGCCGCACACTACGGCCACATATCGGCGGTCGTAGACGGTGTTTTTCCAGTCTTCCTCAAATCTGAATGCCACCTCCTTGCTCTTAGCGAAGAGCATCAATCCGCTCGTGTCGCGGTCGAGGCGATGGATGGTGTGGGCACGGCAGCGTTGTTGGGTGTAAATGAAATAGTCGTTCAAGATGCTTTGTGCCGTGTCTTTCTCCTTGGTGGGGCTGTTGGTGAGCAAGCCTTCTTTCTTGTCGATGACGAGCAGGTATTTGTCTTCATAGACAATGCTCAACCAAGGGCTGCGGAAGCGTTCCTTGGCGGTGGGTTTGCCGATTTCGACGACCATGCCTGGCTCAAGGACGAAGTCGAACTGGGTGGTGCGCTCGCCATCGACCGAAACGACCTTGTTGGCCAGCATGCGCTTGACTTTATTGCGGCTGATACCGTCGAGTTTCTTCATCAGGAAATCCATCAGCTGTGCCGACTCGGACACGTTGAATTTCAAAGGGTTGCTTTTGGAATGCGGGGCTTTATTTTTGGTGTCTTTCATATCCGTTCAGGTTAATAGGGAAGTGGCTCGTCGGTGGTGATGGATGGCATATATGGCGACATGCCTTCGTCGTCGTTCATCTTCGAGCCCAGGACCATGGATTGGCTGTCGAACTGGTTGTTGGGACCAATGGAGGTGAAACTGCTGTTGTCGAAGCCTTGCTCCATTTCCTCGAAACGGGCATATTGGCCGACGAATCTCAACTCCACCTCGCCTAATTTACCGTTACGGTGTTTGGCAATATCAATAATGGTGTAGCCTTTGGGTTTGTCCTCTGCATCCACGCCATCTTTGTAGTATTCAGGGCGATAGATGAACATCACCATGTCGGCATCCTGTTCGATGGCGCCTGACTCACGCAGGTCGGAGAGGATGGGTTTCTTGGAGCCGGGACGTTGCTCTACACTACGGCTGAGCTGCGATAGTGCCAATACGGGTATCTCCAACTCCTTAGCCAAACTCTTCAGCGAACGCGAGATGGTACTGATTTCCTGCTCACGGTTGAGGCCTTTGTCGCCCTTGGCGGTCATCAGCTGCAGGTAGTCGATGAAGACCATCTGGATGTCATGCTGTTGTTTCAATCTGCGGCATTTGGCGCGTAACTCGAAGACGGAGAGCTGGGGCGTGTCGTCGATGAAGATGGGCGCATCGGTCAGCGGGGTGACTTTGGTGTTCAGTTGTTGCCATTCGTATTCGGCCAAGTCGCCCGAACGCAATTTGTCGGCAGTCAGCGAGGTTTCGGTCGAAATCAAACGGGTAACCAACTGAACGGACGACATTTCCAGCGAGAAGAAGGCAATAGGTCGGTTGAAGTTAACGGCAGCATTACGGGCAAGGTTCAGGGCGAAGGCAGTCTTACCCATACTGGGACGTGCGGCCAAAATGATAAGGTCCGACTTCTGCCAGCCTTGTGTGATGCGGTCAAGCTCGGTGTAGCCCGAAGGCACGCCGCGCAGTTTGTCGTCGGCGTTCTTGGCGTTTTGGATCTCCTTGATGGCTTTGCTTACCAAATCCTGCATCGAGTCGTAGCTGCGGCGCAGGTTGTTCTCGCTGATGTGGAAGAGGTTGCTCTCGGCTTTGTCCAGCAGGTCGAATACGTCGGAGGTGTCTTCAAAGGCGTCGTGGATCATCTCTGAAGAAAGCAGAATCAGCTGGCGTTGAATGTGTTTCTGCATGATGATGCGGGCGTGATATTCGATGTTGGCCGCCGAAACGACGCGGTTGGTGAGTTTCGAGATGTAATAGGCACCACCCACCATCTCCAACTCGCCGCGTTGCCTTAACTCGTTGGTAACAGTCATAATATCAATGGGTTCCGATTTGCCGAATAGGGCTTTGATGGCGGCAAAGATCTTTTGGTGCTTGTCCAAATAGAAGGCCTCGGGTGAGAGGATGTCGATGACTTCGTTGACGGCATCTTTTTCCAACATAAGGGCACCGAGCACGACTTCTTCGAGGTCGGTGGCTTGGGGAGGGATGCGTCCTTGGTTGGCAAAGACTTGCTCAGGTGTCATCAAATTGCGTTTGGCGGTGTCGCCGAAAGGACGGCGTGTAATGGTATCGTTAGGCATAAAAATGAATTCTTTGTTAGTAATCGAATGGCAAAATTACGGATTATTTTGCGACCCGATTTGAAGTAGTAAAGGAAGTTATCAACTACTTGAAAAGCTGTTGATAAGTTTTTGCAACGATTTCGTTTTCAGCGATTAAGTCTTCGCGTGCCTGTTGATAACCTATGAGGTCATTACTGGTGGCTTCGAGGATGATTCGGCTGTGTTCGAATAGATTAGACTCGGAAAAAAGTGCTGTTTCAAGGCGTTGTAGGGTAAGCCCTCGCTTGATGGCCGGATGATAAAAATGGGCCTCTTGGAGCACCTCGAAGAGGTTGAAGACTTTGTAACCCACGGCCTGGTTTTGGATAATCTCGTGTCGTAGCAGGGTGGTGGTGAGATTTTGCGGTGTAAAACACACAATTTGCTCATAATGAGAAAGTTTCTCGATGAGCAGGCCGATGGCTTCTTTCCAGCGGCTGTGGTCGTCGAAGCAGTCCCAAACAAAACAGTTTTCAGCAGCCATGTCATCCCTGCGTAGGCTTGTGAGAAGGCTGGGATCTATGGCTGCGTCATACTCGTGTTCTCCTTGCAAAGCAAAAGCCAATATCATCTCTTCATAGGGTCTTGTGCCGTCCAATTCTGGCACAGCAGGACGGTGGAGCAGGAGGTTGAGATAGGCCACGGACTTCGGCTTAGGTTGCGGAGCTAAGGAGTAAAGTATCTTGTAATCAATGTAATACGAGTTGGTCTCCAAGGCCTCAATCTGATGTGCTTCTTCTGAAGTGGAGTCGATTTGTTGGAGCATCATGGCATTGGTGTTCATGCCGTTGAAATAGTTTTGGAATAGCGTGTGGTCGTCCAAAGCAGTGGTGAAGAGGAAACTGTTTTTTGGGATGAGTTTCCAGCAATGTCCCTGGAAGTCACAAGGGTAGGGGTTGTGGCATTGTGTTCCGATGTTGACGACTGGAGAATGGGGCAGGGCAACTACGGCTTTCAATCGCTCCACATTCTGCGCGACAAAGTCTTCTTTTTCAACGACATAATCCATTACCGACTCCATCTTGAACAGTTGCTTCACGTCGATGGGGCCGTCTTTCACGTAGTCGCCGTTGAGATACATGAGGCGGAAATCGCTGAGCGGCACTCCGCAGCCATGCAGCACATAATATTGCAGGGCGGCATCATTATAATAGGTGTCGCTAAGTCGCAAAGAGCTCTTCACCTCCACGGCCAGCCAACGGTCGCCGTCGCGGACGAGCATGTCAAGCATGATGAGCGTGTCATTATACTGAAAAATAGCCTCATACATCACTTTTACTTCGGGGTTGCTGAGGTTGTTCCAAGTCTCTTGAGCCTTCTTGGGGAACTGTGAGGGGGAGTTGGGCGACATGTCTATGCCGCAGGGGAAGACCTCATGGGCCAACACGCCCACGTCGGTGCCGCGCTGGAACTTTGCCCTTTGCTCGATGCTGAGTTTGTCGCGCAGATAGGGGTGTTTCTTCTGCATGTACAATGCCTTCTCGCATTGTAAGCCCTTGATATAGGTGGATTTGGAAAGGATGTGCATGCTCAGTTGGTGTAGTCCACGCAATCGTCGGTGATAAGGGGCAGGTAGTTGAAGCGGCGCATGAGTTGGGCGATGGCAAGCACGTCTTTTTGACAGTAGGTTTTGATGCGTTCGATGTCGTTTTCCTGCCAGTACACGCGTCCAACTTCGCTGCCGTTGATGTCATCTTTCGGGGTGGGGATGTCGAGGATGGCGCAGAGCAAGTCCAAGGATGTGTAGCTCTTGTAGTCGCCAAACTTCCAGAGTTCCATGGTGTCGATGAAGTTGGTCTCCCATGGCTTCTTGCCAGCCACTTGCAGGACTTTGGGGATTTGTATGCCGTTGATGAGCATCCTTCGGGCGATGTAGGGGAAGTCGAACTCCTTGCCGTTGTGGGCGCAGAGCTGGGCATCGGGATAGTCGTAGTAGCGGTTCAGCATGTAGGCGAAATCGTTGAGCAGGACTTTCTCGTCGTGGCCATAGAACGACTTCAGGCGAAAACGGTTGCCGTTGAAGAATCCCACCGAGATGCAGACGATCTTTCCGAATTCGGCGTAGATGGCGGCTCGGTCATAGATGTCGGCAGGTGTGAGCTCCGCATTGTCGCGGCTCAATTGGTCAGCCTTCTTGTCCCATAGTTTCTGCATCCGTTCGTTGAGTTGGTCGTAGGTCTTTTCCTGCGAGACGGTCTCGATGTCGAGGAAGAGGATTTTGGAGAAGTCTATCATAACAGTTGTCAGTTTATAATTGTTCAGTTGTTCAATTGTTGCTTCGCGTCACTGCGAGGAACGAAGCAGTCTAGAGTTGAATCTTAAGCTCAGTAGTCAGTTTATAGTTGTTCAGTTGTTCAGTTAGAATGGCCTATGGCTCGTTTCACCCAGGGGTGTCATTGCGGACTTGATTCGCAATCTCCTTCGGCCAAAGCGGGCCATGAGCCATTTCCCATAGTTTTATAATACTATCTAATTTCTTGAAAATCATCATATTTTCCATTCGGTTTCACCGCATCAATCTTCATATCCGTGATAAATGAATAAGGTGTGCCTTCGCCACAAAGCAGGGTGAAACGGTCGAGGTCTTTTTCTTCGCCTTCGGCCTCGATGTGGACGCAGTCGTCGGTATAGTCGTTCTCGACATAGCCCACCACGTTGCATTGTAAACCATAGCGGTGTACATAACGCCGGAAGCCTACGTTGAACACGCGACCGTAGATCCTTATGGAATAGGCTTTTGTCATAGGGCGAATTTTAGTCCGGGTATGGTCCTGAGTAGGGCGTATGTGCGCTCGAGATGCTCCTTGCTTTCGATGTCGATGTTGTAGCAATAGCTGAAGTAATTGCCTTTGCCGCTGCTCCTGACGTTGACGAAACTGTGAACGGTTTGACTCTCGCTGAGTGCTTGGCTGATGTTGCGCTTGGCTTCTTCCATGGCAATCTCAGCGGCGATGATAAGCTTGATGTCGAAGTTCTGTGGGTAGGTAACTTTGTCGCTCATGGGGAATTATTTAGATTGCAAAGATAGCAATCTTGTGCCGAAAATGGCATATTTTTTCTTTTTTGTCATGAAAAAAAACATGGGAATAATATTTGTTGTACTTTTGTAGTTTAGTTAATAAGTCGCAATATGTTGGCGCTTTGGGAATCGATAAAAGTATTCTTGAAAGGCATTATAATGGGCGCTGCCAATGTCTTTCCCATCTCCAGTGGCACGGTCTCGTTGGTGCTGGGGGTGTTCGAACGTTTTATCAATTCCATTAACTCTCTTAGAATCAAGAACTTCAAGCTTCTTTTCAAAGGCGAGTTCAAAGAATTCGGCAAACGCACCGATTTCAGGTTTTTCATCACTATCGTGTTGGGTCTTTTGGCTGGCATGGTGCTGACGTCCATCTTCCTGAAGCAGACGCTTAATTCGTATAAGGTCTACACTTGGTCGTTCTTCATCGGTCTCATCATCGCCTCGGTTATTTATGTGATGAAGAACATCGAAAAGGTGAATGTCAAAAACATTCTGCTTGTCTTGGCAGGCATGGCTTTTTCATTCTTCCTCTCCATCAAGTCGAATCCTGAGTCCAACGAGAGTTTTATTTATCTTTTCCTCTGCGGCATCATTGGTGCTACTGGTATGGTGGTCCCAGGTGTCTCGGGTTCGCACCTCATGTTGCTCATGGGCAACTACGAGTTGATTGTCACCCGTGCCATCCCTGATATGACGCGGGCTGCCACCTTCATGAACGGGGCAAGGATACTTATTCCTTTCGTATTAGGTGCCTTGGTCAGTATCGTGATGTTCTCTCATCTGCTTGCTTGGTTGATGCGTGAGTATCGTGATTCCACGCTCTCAGTGTTGGCGGGTTTCATGTTGGGCAGCTTACCCGTGGTTTACCCATGGAAGGTACCGGGTGAGTCGACCTATATCTTCTCGATGCCAAGTTGGAATGGCGAATTGTTAGGGGCCATTATCACGGCAGGCGTGGGCTTCGCCACGGTTTTCATCCTGGAGCTTTTGGCGCGTCACAGCAAGAAGAAACAATTGGAAAGATTGCAGAATCCGAAACCCAAGAGACAAAAGAAACATAGGAAACAAAAGAAACATGGCAGGAAAAAAGCTAAGAAGAATTGATTTCGCCCTTCGTGAAGACGAGACTTTTATCCCGCTCATCGGCTTGCTGAAGGCCACCGGTGTGGTGGAGTCGGGGAGTGAGGCACAGGAAGTGGTCACCGCGGGCTTGGTGCTCCGAAACGGTGAGGTGGAGACCCGCAAACGCGCCAAAATCACTGCTGGAGAAGTGATTGTGTTTGAGGGTTTTGAGATTTTCGTCGAAGGCTGTGACTAATGAAAAACTAAGTATCATGGATAAACTGGAACAATTCATAGCGTCGATTTTGGAGACGCGCAGGGTGTGGCTATTGGAAGCTAAGGAAGGCTTCTTCGCCATGCTGGAAGACAACAACGGCGAGTCGTACATACCTCTTTGGGAATCAGAGGATTTGGCGAAAAAAGCCGCCCAAGGCGACTGGGAAGGCTATACGGTGACCGACATGGGCTTCTCCGAGCTGGGACATTGGCTCAAGGAGCTGTCTGCCGACGAGATCGACATCGCCGTGTCGCCCGAAGCCGACGGCGAGATTACGGCCATTCCTTCCTATAAGTTCAGAAACTGGCTGAAACCTTACGACGACCATTCTTACAAGGAAAAGGACGACGAGGAAGACGATGATTTCGATTATGGTGAGGGTTGGGCGCAGCCGTGGAGTTAGTTTAGAGTTTAGGGTTTAGAGTTTAGGGTTTAGAGTTTAGAGTAGACTGTGTGTCTGCCAGTTGTAGGTACGCAATACTTGTGTCCGAAATAGGTAAGGTATGAAAAGCAAGCTGTTTGGTGTATTGTTGCTGATTGAGGCCGCAGCCTTGTTGCTGACGGCAGCGGTGGCTTTGCACTATCAGCGTGTGGCAGGGGAGACCGATGCCCATTGTTTTCTCCTAACGGCTGGCTTGACGGGTGCTGTGGGTCTTTTGCTCTACAACATAGGCAACTCTATGAAAAAGAGCCAATTGCAGATTCGCGATTCTTTCATGGTAGTGGCCTTGTCGTGGGTGCTGTTCTCCTTGTTTGGCATGCTGCCTTTCCTGATGAATGGCACAGTCGACAATGTGACGGATGCCTTCTTTGAGACCATGTCGGGATTTTCAACCACTGGTGCCACCATTCTCAGTAATATCGACCAACAGCCGCATGGCATCCTGTTTTGGCGCAGCATCATGCAGTGGATGGGTGGTTTGGGTGTTGTGGTGTTCACTTTGGCCTTTATCCCTTCGGTGGCCAAAGGCTCGAAGAAGATGTCGCTATTCGCCGCCGAGGCGCCAGGCTTGAGCGTGGAAAAACTGGCCCCGACCATGGGTGCCACCTCGCGCTTGTTGTGGATTATCTACATCGCGCTGACGTTGCTGTGTGCCTTCTTCTATCATCTGGGGCCCATGAACAAGTTCGATGCTGTGTGTCATGCGTTTACGACCATCGCTACGGGTGGCTTCAGCACGCACCAGGCTAGCATTGGCTATTTCCAATCCAACTATATCGAGTGCGTCTGTATCGTCTTCATGTTGATGTCGGGCATCAACTTTGCCATGTATCATTTCTTGTTCACGCGTCGCTTCGATGTGATTCGGCGCAACGAGGAGCTGCGATGGTATTTGCTGGCCATCCTTATTTTTACCTTGCTTTTTGTGGGTCGTTTCTATTTTGCACCGCATTTCAACACTATCACCGAAGACCAATTGGCCTCGCATCCGCAGACGTGGTGGGAGCGTGTCCGCACCTCGATGTTCCATGTGGTGGCCTTGCTGTCGAATACGGGCTTCCAAGGCAGCAACTACGACTATGACCTTTGGGGCCGTCTCTTTCTCATTCCTACGGTCATCATGATGGTAGTTGGTGGCTGTGCAGGCTCCACCAGCGGCGGCATCAAGATGGTGCGTGTCATCGTGTTAGTCAAATACATGAAAAAGACCCTCAACGAGTTGATTCACTCGTCGAGTGTGTATACGGTCAAGATCTCGGGGCAGATTGTGGAAGACCTCAGCCTGAAGCGTGTGCTGTCGTTCTTCTCGCTATTCATCATCGTCTTCATGGTCAACATCGTGGTGCTTTCCGCTTCGGGCATGAGCTTCGAGGACGGCGCCATTTCTTTCCTGACTTGTTTCAGCAACTACGGCCCAGGGTCGGGCATCACGGGACCGAGCGGCAACTTTGACGCCATTCCCAACGTGGCCAAATGGTTGCTTTCGTTCGACATGCTTGTGGGCCGTTTGGAGATTTTCACCATACTACTGCTTTTTTCGAGGAGCTTCTGGCGAGCAAAATGATGTTATTTAGTATATTTGAGAACTAGACCATAGGCTATGACGAAAATGACGATGAGCGCAATCACGCCTAGCATACTGTAATAGAGGGCTGTAGTCAGAGTGCTTCGCCAGATGGTCTTGACCGTGCTGAATCCCATCATCCTTCTGAAACAAGCCGTTAATGCCGTGATGATGGCGATTGGCTCTAGGAGTGCCATTGTTTCGTAAATGCTAGTGGAGATGGGATAGATGAGGTTGATCACACAGCGGTACAGCACCAAGATAACCAAAGCATAGACCATGCCGACGGTGTATTCGGCCAAATAATAGCGTTTTCGATTCTGTATGCCAAAACAAATCCTTGCTGCGATGACGAACAGGGGCAAGGTGAGCATGTAACACAGCGTGTAATGATTGAGGTAAAAGTGGAACGCTTTGACTACGAGTCGGTCAATCTCGAGGGCTATTTGCACATTTTCTTGGGTGTTGTTGGTAAAATCCAGATCCAAGTCGGATGATATCACACCTTTACTGCCAGTAAGGGTAAAAATCAAGATGTAAACTGTTAAAGCCAGAAACAGCATGGGAAAAGGGGAGACATACTTTCTTCGCTTCCCGTTAAGAATCTCGACAATCATCTTCCCAGGACGCGAAAACAGGTTCTTGAGGGTGTAGGCAACGCCTCCGTCTCTGCCTAAAACAGCCGCGAGCAGGTTCCCAAAAATAAATCTCAGCGTAAAGCGCCCAGTCTCAGCGTTTTGTCCGCACTTTGGGCAAAAATTGCCTTCGAACTCGGTGCCGCAGTTGAGGCACTTGGTGGTGTTGTGTTCGGGTTGGTTCTTGGTCTTTACTGTGGTTTGTATTTTGTTCTCCATGATGTTCGGGTTGATGGGGCAAAGGTAGGGAAAAGATTGGATTATATAAAAGAATAATCCTTATGGTCGCTATCTGCGTGCCGCAGATGAAAAAACCATTATGGATTTGTGTTTCTCATAGACGGAATTGGCAAATACCAATTTAACCTGTTGATAATTTTGTTGACAAAAAATTGATGTTTTTTTGAGGCCTATGTTAATGAATCATGTTATCTTTGCAGAACAAGGAGCGCATTAAATAGTAATGATAGAGCAATAGCATTATGGCAAAAAAAACCAAACCCAATAAAAAGCAAGAGAAAACCATGGAAGCGGCCCTCTGGGAGTCGTGCAACAAACTGCGCGGTGCCGTGGAACCTGCCGAATACAAACATGTAGTATTGAGCCTGATCTTCCTCAAATACGCTGGCGACCGCTTTGAGCAACGCAAGCAGGAACTCGTTGAGCAAGGGCTGAAGGAATATATCGACCAGGTGGAGTTTTATACGGCGGAGAATGTGTTTTACCTTACGCCCGAATGCCGCTGGACCTACATCATGGAGAACGCCAAGCAGTCCAACATCTTCCAAATCATTGATGACGCGCTCACCAATATCGAGAAGATGAACAAGCAACTGGCAGGCGCATTGCCGAGCAACTACTACTCCAACCTTGGTTTGGACAAGACCAAGTTTGCCTCGCTGCTCGACGAAATCAACAAACTGGATACCGTCAAGGACTCGGAGAACGATTTAATTGGACGTGTTTATGAGTATTTCTTGGGCAAGTTTGCCATCGCAGAAGGCAAGGGTAAGGGAGAATATTACACGCCAAAATCCATTGTCAACCTCATCGCTGAGCTCATTGAGCCGTATGATGGCAAGATATATGACCCATGCTGTGGCTCAGGTGGTATGTTTGTGCAGTCGATGAAGTTCGTGAAGGCGCACCATGGCAACCAAAAGAATGTGAGCGTTTATGGTCAGGAAAACACCAACACCACCTTCAAGCTGGCGCGCATGAACCTCGCCATACGTGGCATTTCTGCTGACATCAAGCAGGGCGACACCTTCCACAACGACCAGCACAAGGATTTGAAAGCCGACTACATCATGGCCAATCCGCCTTTCAACCAGAAAGACTGGCGCGAGGAGAACCAACTCACCAACGATGCCCGCTGGAGTGGCTACGAACTGCCGCCGACTTCGAATGCCAACTATGGCTGGATTTTGAACATCCTTTCCAAACTCTCCACCAACGGCGTGGCGGGTTTCCTGTTGGCCAACGGCGCTTTGAGTGCCGACGGTACCGAGCTGGCTATCCGTCGTAAACTTATCGAGAACGACAAGGTGGAGGCCATTCTCATCCTGCCGAGAAACTTGTTTTATTCGACCGATATCAGCGTGACGCTGTGGATCTTGAACAACAACAAGAAGGCGCGTGTGGTGAAGAAAAACGGTGTGGAGATGCATTACCGCGACCGCGAGGGCGAAGTGCTGTTTATGGACTTGCGGCAGATGGGCATTCCGTTTGAGAAGAAATATATCGAGTTGGACCCAGAGACTCGCGACACCGTGACCCGCACCTATCACAACTGGCAACAGGAAGGCTACGAACAAACCTATAAGGACACACCGGAATTCTGTCAGTCGGTAAAGATGCAGACCATAGCGGAAAAAGGCTATTCGTTGGTGCCGAGCAAGTACATTGAGTTTGTCAACCGCGACGAGCAGATTGACTTCGATGCGAAGATGCGGGAACTGCAAACGGAAATGCGTGATTTGTTGCAGGAGGAAGAAAAAAGTAAAAGAGAATTGATGGCACTCTTTGAAAAACTAGGATATAATTTGTAAAATTCTTTCCAATTCTGCAAATATTGGAAAGAAATGGAAATTATTTTGTATCTTTGCCGTCTGAAAAACCAAATAAGATATGATTGAAAAAGCACCCAAATTAGACCCAGAAGATTTCTCAAGGTATTATTTCAGCAAGGGATATAGTGAGGATTCCGATGTGAATGCACTGGTTGACAAAGCTAATGACAATTATGAGTATTGGGATACGGTCAAATACAAAAAACGTCCTGACAATTGTTCGGCGGAAGAATTATGGAAACGTATCAAGATGTCACGGATAATGATGTCGGCACAATCATGGGATAAATACAAGGTGTCTTTTGGGTTCACTAACAAAATGCAGCGGCTTTGCCATGAATTTGACATGAACTTCGGTCAAGGGTGGATGTATCAGCCAGATATTACAGAAGATAGCAAAAAGCAGTATTTGAAAAGTTCCTTGATGGAAGAGGCCATCTATTCCAGTATGATAGAAGGTGCCGCCACCACGCGCAAGGTGGCGAAAGAGATGCTTCGTTTGAAAAAACTGCCGAAAGACAGGTCTCAGCAGATGATCGTGAACAATTACAACACCATTCAGTTTATCTCTGGTCATAAGGACACCCCATTGTCTGTCGAACTGCTGCTTGAGATACATCGGCTTATCACGGAAAAGACGTTAAAGAACGAAGAAGATGCTGGACGTTTCCGTACGGAAGAAGATGATATAGTGGTGTTTGACGTGATGGCCGGGGAAACGGTTCACACACCTCCTGAGGCGGAAAAACTGCCCCAATTTGCCATAGACTTGTGTGAATACTTTAACGACAGCAACGCTGTGCCTTATGTCCATCCTATCATCAGGGGTATTATCATACATTTTATGGTGGGTTATTTTCATCCATTTGTCGATGGCAATGGCCGCACTGCACGTGCCTTGTTCTATTGGTATATGTTGAAGGAAGGCTATTGGATGACTGAGTATCTTTCCATTTCGCGTGTGATTGCCAAATCTAAGAAGGCATATGAAAAGGCCTATCTTTATACCGAGGTTGACGAGATGGACTTGGGGTATTTTATCCATTACAACATGAAAGTGTTGGAACAGGCTTATCGTGAGTTAAAAGAGTACATCCAACGGAAACAGACGGAAAAGAGGACTGCGCACCAATATATGCGTTTGGGATATATCAATGAGCGGCAGGCTCAAGTCATACAAAGGTTTGTAGACGATCCTAATGAAGTCATCACGGTGAAAGAGATGCAGGAACGTTTCTCCATCAGTCCGACCACGGCAAAGCAGGACATTGTGAATCTGATGGAGCGTGGACTATTGAAGGAGATTTCCTTCAACAAGGTTAAGAAAGGATATATAAAAGGTGAGCTTTTTGATGCAGTATTAGCGGCAATAAAATGAGAATTTCTTTCCAGTTTTGCGAAAATTGGAAAGAAATGGAAAGGGATAAAGAAAAATGGTTAGCGCTATGTGAAGATATAACGAATGGTGATGTTCATTTATGAGCTCGATTATTACATATGAATCCAAGATAATATGGGGGAAACTTTACCGTCCCTCTCAAGATGTTTTACAAAAAATAGCTGATGAAATAGAATCTTTTCACCCTCAAGTCCCTATTCAAGAAACAAGTGGTGTTATTAAGTTTTCTGTTGATAAAGATAAAACATGTATTTGGGCTAAAGTTGAGATTGACAGAAGTGCATTTTTCCTTGATGATAATCCTGAAGTGGACGGATGGGAAAACATTTTAGATGAGACTATTGTACACAGATTAAAAGACATTTTGTTTGTTGTGAATTTGGCATATCCAGGGTGCATACATGTGTTTAAAAGCAATGTTTATCGTGATGGTCGGCTGTTGCCCATTAAGCTCGCATATAGTTCAGACATTTCAAGTTGGGTATATGAGGAATGCGAGTGGATTACATTTGAAAACCTTACGATTCAGCAATGTTGGGATTGGCTTGTTTCCAAAACAAACTTCTTGTCTTTTATCAGTCGCACTCCAATTGATAGGGCTTTGTTTGCGTTATCGTATGAGAGTGTTGCGAGAGATGACGTGTATATTTTTTATGTCATGTTAGGAATAGAAGCGATTTATAACGATGGAAGCAATAAGGAGGATTCCATAATGGAGCAATTACGCCGAAAGTCTCAAGCGCTATTAGGACAATTGCCTCGTAAAGCGATAAAGTCATTGAATGAAATGTATGGGATGCGTTCAAAACTTGTACACGGAGGTGCGAATATTTACAAATGCTGGCCGTCTGAGGATTATGAAGAGGCCGAATATGAGCAATTGAATGTTGAACGTAGATTTATAGTTACTGCTACGGGGCTATTATTGGCAACGATTCAGAAATTTATCAAAGCCAATGCGAATGCTTTAAGTGAAACTGTTTTAATAGAATTGAAATAAAATGTATCAGCGTTTAGGCGACTATATCAGAGAGGTGAACGTCCGCAACAGCGAGTTGAAGGTGACCAACTTGCTTGGGCTGAGTATCGAGAAGAAATTCATTCCTTCCATTGCCAACACCATTGGAACGGATATGTCGGTATATAAGATTGTTCGGCCAATGCAGTTTGCATACGTCCCTGTCACTTCGCGCAATGGTGATAAAATAACTATTGCATTATATAAAGGTGACGAGTCCGCCATCATTTCGCAAGCATACACCATTTTTGATGTAAGTGACAAAGAAGCATTGTTGCCCGAATACCTAATGATGTGGTTCCGCCGTCCTGAGTTTGACCGTTATGCCCGTTTTCATTCCCATGGCAGTGCCCGTGAGGTGTTCGATTGGGACGAGCTTTGCAACGTCATGCTTCCCATCCCTTCCATCGTTCGCCAGCGTGA
Source organism: uncultured Bacteroidia bacterium (assembly GCA_902767725.1). GTDB lineage: Bacteria > Bacteroidota > Bacteroidia > Bacteroidales > F082 > Limimorpha. The sequence goes on from CACXIM010000010.1 coordinate 63,503, forward strand.
AATCGTTGAAGAATACGAAACGCTGAGCCGTCGCATCCGCCTCAACGAGCAGATGATTGCCCGTTTGGAAGAGACCGCGCAATCGCTTTATCGGAAGATGTTCGTGGACGGGATTGACAAGGAGAATCTGCCGGAGGGGTGGAGAAGGGGAAAAATTTCAGATTTTGGAGAGGTTGTAACTGGCAAAACGCCTTCTACTTTAGACGAAGGTAATTTTGGAGATTATATGCCATTTGTAACTATCCCTGATATGCATAATGGCTTCTATGTGATAAAAACCGAACGTAGATTATCAAAAAAAGGAGTTGCCTTACAAGCTAACAAGAGTATACCAAAACACTCCGTTTGTGTTAGTTGTATTGGAACATCAGGTTTGGTTGTTATTACTCCGCAGGAATGCCAAACAAACCAACAGATAAACACTATTGTGCCGCGAAATGAGTTTGCATTAGAGTATATCTACTTAACTTGCTGTGGATTAGAAAAAATCATTGCTGAATATGGAATGGGGGCAGCAGTCCTTAATAATTTGAACAAGTCAGAGTTTGAAAACCTGCAAATATTATTGCCGTCTGATGATGCGATGAAGAGGTTTCACGAACAGAGTGCACCGATATTCAATGCAATACAATTAGGGCAACAAGAGAACGAGAAATTAACAGGATTACAGTCTTTGCTATTGGCGAGGATGGGAAAAGAAAAAAACGAATAAGATGACAAAAAAGATTAATCAGATTAGAGTATTCATATCTTCACCTTCTGATGTAAACGAAGAGCGAAAAGAAGCACAAGAAGTAATTGATGAGCTTAACAGGACTTTGGGAGAATCCAATGGTTTTGTACTTTATCCCCTTACTTGGGAAAAGAACACCTATCCGTCTATTGGGTCTTATTCACAAGATGTAATTAATAGGCAGATTGCCGATTACGATATTTTTGTGGGTATTATGTCCAATCGATTTGGCTCACCAACGCCTAATGCTGGCTCTGGCACAGAAGAAGAATTCAATTCTGCGTATGAAAAGAAAGAGAACGTTCAAATAATGTTCTTTTTCAAAAACGCACAAATAATGTCTAACGATGTAGATATTGAACAATTACAAAAAGTTAGAGAATTCAAAAAAGAAATTCATAGCAAAGGTGTATTGTCTAAAGAGTTCACAGACAATTTTAAACAGGTGTTTAGAGAAGCTTTAACAAAATACATCTCAGACAATTATATTACCAAAAGTGAGAGTACAACAGTAGATGGTTCGCAAAGCACAATTCAACTAAACCAAGAATTCGAGAGTTATCTTCATTCAACAGACGCATATTTCACTCATCCTTCAGGTGAAGATCTTTCTTTGGACGATTTGTATGTTCCTCAAAACTTGAAAATCATTTCTGAAAACAGTAAAAATGATAGAAGGACAAATATTGCTGAATTAACTGATGCAATTGACATTGACGGAATACATTATTACATTATTGGAGGAGAGCGATGTGGAAAAACAGCAATGAGTAAATATGTTTTTTGTAAGTATTATTACAATAATTTAACTCCAATACTTTTAAATGGATCTGATTTGTCCTCAAATACAAGGAAGGATAAGATCCTTCAAATCATTAGTGACAAATACAAAGAGCAGTATTGCTCATATACATCTTTCCCATCAGAAAAGACCGAAAACAACGATAGTTTTGTTATTATTATTGACGATTTCCAATTTGCGGCTAAAGGGAACGATAAATACTGGAAACTACTCGTTTCAAACCTTCAGAGTTTGTTTTCTAACATTATCGTTATTGGAGACATTTCAATTTCCACACATGATTTATCTGCAAATCCTCCGTTTGAAGGTTTTGATAAATTCATAATAATGGAATTCGGCCCAGTATTAAGGAATCAATTAGTTGAAAAATGGAATTCCTTTGGGCAGGACACAAGTGTAGATAGTAAAAACGAAATACGAAAGAAAAACGATGAGGCCAATAAGAACATAAATAGCATTCTTGGAAAAAATTTCATCCCCGCATACCCGTTTTATATTCTTGGTATTTTACAAGCGCTTGAGGGGCTTCAGAGCAATAATAGTATCAACTATTCTCTTCATGGTTTTTATTATGAACACTTGATCAACGACAGCTTGATTCATTCAATCAAACAACAAAAAGACATTAGTTTTTATTATAACTTTTTAGTGTTCTTTTGTTATTTCCTATTTGAGAAAAAAGTTAAAGAAATATCTATTGAACAATTTAATGAATTCTACGATTTGTACTGCGAAAAACACGATGTTGACAAATCCATTTTTGGAATCAAGACCATTAAAGAAACATTAAAAGGAACAAAGCTGTTGATGTTCAATAATAACGTAAAAGTCAGTCAAAACTACATATACTACTTCTTCGTTGCAAAGTATATTTCAAATCATATAGAAGATGAGGGAATTAGAAGTGTTGTTCAAAAACTATGTGAGCGCATCTTTAAAGATGAATATGCTAATATTATTATGTTTGTTACACATTTGTCAAAGAACAATTGGATAATATCAACATTATTACAGAACGCCCAACGAATTTTTCCAAATTGTCCAATCTGTAAATTAGAGCAAGACGTTCAATCTTTAAATGAATTGATGAGTGATTTCACATCTAGGGTTATTGGCGCTATCGATGTTGACAAGGAAAGAAATAGTAAGTTGTTACTTGAATCTGAATTAGAGGAAAAGCAAAAAGAATTTGATAATGACGAAATGAATTATGCTCAGTTTTCCCTCGATGATGATGTGTATGAAATAGGCTTGTTTGCTCAGATAAACCTTGCCGTTAAGACAATTGATATTTTGGGGCAAATTGCGATTAAATATTGGGGAGAATTGGAGGCTGATAAAAAATATGAAATTATTGAAACTGCATACAACGTTGGTTTACGGACATTAGGCCTATATTTATCAATGATGTCAGAGAACAAAGATGAATTAGCCGAGTATATAGCAAATGTAATAATAGATAAATACACAGATAGAAATCGATCAGATATTACATTAAAAAGAGATGAAATTCGAAAAAAATCATTGCAATTCCTTGCAGATTTATCCTATCTATCCTCATTGGCAATAATAACAAGGATTTCAAATTCCGTTGGTGATGACAGACTCAACAAAACTTTTGACAAGATTTTAGAAAATAATCCTTATAATTCCTATAAGTTGATAAATCTGTCAACCGATCTGAACTATCCGGGGATGCCAATAAACATTATAGAAAAATATAGTAAAGAGATGAAAAACAACATAATGTGTTGTAGACTTTTGCAAGATTTAGTTATTGATCATATGTACAAGTTTGATGTCGACTATAAAGACAAAAACAAGATACAATCTTTATTAAGAATAAAAGTTCAAGACCAGGTCTATATTCAAAATTCATCCCAAATCAAAAGAAAATAAACACATGCAATGAGTGCATATAATTAGACAAAAGTAAGAGGCAATAAACAATTGTACTATACAAACAGTAAAGAAATGACACATTACGAAAAACTTGACATGATATTAAATGGATTGTTGTTTGCATCCACTCAACCCAGAGGCAATAACGTACTAACATTTGAGTTCTTTTGTTCTACTTTGTTGAAAAATGAAGACGTTACAAAATGGGAATCAGATTTCATACAAGAACGATTGATAAAAGATGGATATATCAAGCTGATAGAGAAGAATAGTGTGGCTATTCCTGAAATCACTCATGAAGGAATTAAGTTCATTCAAGATGGTGGTTATAAAAAAGAGCAGGAACGATCGAATAAGCAAGACGAACTTGTAGATACAAGTATAAAAAGCAATAAAATAAGTATATTGGCATTTGTGGTTTCAATTGCGTCATTCTTAGTGGCTTTCGCTGCCTTAATAATAGGATTAATAAATAAATAAAAAGAGTTTGAAAGGAAAATATCCCATGCCTTATTTCAACGAAAGTCAATTTGAACAGTCCATAAATGCAGTTCTATATCAAGGGGGAAAAGCATGTATAAAACAATTTTATTTTCAAAAATCGCATAAAATCATCAAATTTCAGAAATAAAACTCGAAATATATAGATTTTATTCTATATTTGCAGCGTGTAACAAAGGTAAATGATATGATACAGGAACTGAAAATAAAGAATTTCCTATCTTTCAAGGATGAGGTGACGTTTAGCTTTGAGGCAACGAAAGACACTTTTGCGGAGGATTATCAGGTAGTAAAAATAAACGACAACACAAGATTGCTTCGTTTTGCTATCGTTTATGGCTACAATGCGTCTGGTAAGTCGAATTTGATAAGTGTCTTCGATTTTCTGTATGAATTTTGGTTTTACCAACCAAAGGATATGGATGTCAAAACAGGCAACATTCCATTTAAACTAGATCAAACATCAGCCAATGAACCATCAAGATTGGAACTGATCTTTTTTGTCGGAAAAACTAAATATTGGTATCAATTGGAGTTGGATGAACGCCAAGTATATCTTGAAAAACTATATTATTATAAGAGCGTTCAACCCACATTACTCTTTGAAAGAAAGCTTGATCACGGACAGTCTGTCATTGATTTCAATTTTAAAGTCAGTAACATAGTAAAAGAAAGCATAGGAGTTTTATGCTTAAAAAACATGTCATTCTTTGCCGCTCGAAATCAAGTGAATGCAAGCATTCCGCAAATTGACACGGCGATGGAGTGGATGAAAACCAAGATCATGCAAACCATATTCCCAAAAACAAATTTGACTACCTATGCTCAAAGAAAAGCAGCACAGAATCAAACTTTAACTCAATATGTGGTGGATTTCTTGCATGAAGCTGATTTTAACATCACAAATATCGTTTCAGACTATGTCAACAAACAAGTTTCTGATGATGAAATTAGATTCCGTTTAGAAGACGAAAATGTTCCGAAAGATGAAAAAGAGCGTATGATGAAAGAGAAAACGGTCATGTTATTACGTACCGTTTTTCAGCATACCGTCGAAAATAAAAACGGATTGGAAGCATACCTAATGGAAAAGAAAGACGAGTCCGAGGGCACACTAAGAACTTTTGGCTTGGAAGCGGCTCTATATAGTGCAATGCAAAATGATGCTTTTTTAGCCATCGATGAGCTGGAAACTTCATTGCATCCTAAACTTTTGGAGAAGATTTTGTTTGAGTATTTGAAAGCGCACTCAAAATCACAGATTCTGGTAACGACCCATAATGACGGCTTGCTGGATCTGGTGGATGACTTGATACGGAAAGACTCCGTATGGTTTACGGAAAAGAAAAAGTCTGGCGTAACTGATTTGTATAAACTTACCGATTTCAGAGGAATAAACCGCCTGTCTTCAATAAGAGAAGCGTATCGTAACAAACGGTTTGGTGCAACAATGGGATGATGACTATGGAAGAAAGAGAATTGTCAGAGGCCGTCGATCAGCTGCACTATTTTGAAACTGCTCCAGTTCCTTCTACTGAAGAAGATGAGGGAACGAGGGAGATGGGGCCTTTGTATCCATTTCTAATCAGCGGAGGTACTAATACCGAACGCTACTACTTCACCCATATCAATGACACGACCGATTATCACTTCAACATTAGACCAAAATATTTTGCTGACGAGTCAAATTATACGGAAGCATTCCCAAAAAGAATCAAAGAAGTATTAGATACAAATACTGATGCCAAGATCTTTTGTGTGTTCGATTGGGACACAATCTATGGAGACGAAATAAATTTGAACAAACACGAGATTTTTGAGAAGCAATTTGAGACAGAAATCTCTACCGGATGTGTCACGATATGCCCCAGTATGCCAAGCATTGAATATTGGTTTTTGCTACATTTTGAGGACTATTCCAATCTGTTGAAAGATTATAGAGCTATTTCACGGAAACTATCTCCTCATATTAAACCATGTTTTCCAGACCCTTCTATACCATTGAAAAAACTATTAAAAAGTGGAAAATATCTAAAGGATTCCACTTGGGTAATCAATCTTTGCTCAAACGGCAAGCTAGATGACGCTATAAAACGTGCCGAAAAAAACATAACAGATGCTGTAGCAAATGGAGATTTAGAGCAACATTCCTATTCCTATGTGTATAAAGTGTTCAAAACAGACTGATGCCAATGCCATACTTCAACGAAAGCCAATTAGAACAGTCCATCATCGCCCTGCTGCAAGAGCAAGGCTATGAGTATATGAAAGGTGAGGACATCGTGCGCAACCTCGACGAGGTGGTGCTGCGCGACGACTTGGCGGAATACCTGCACAACCGTTACAAGAACGATGGTATCACCGAGCAAGAGGTGGAAACGGCCATTCGCGTCATCATGCAGCAGACCGGTGGCTCGCTCTATGACGAAAACAAACATACCATCCACCTGCTCATGGACGGCTTTTCGCTGAAAAGGGAAGACCCAACCAAACAAAACCTCTATATCTATCCCATCGCTTTCGACGAGCCGAACCAGAAACACAACCTCTTCAAAGTCGTCAATCAGTTCGACATCGTTGGCAACCAACACCGCATCCCCGATGCCATTGTTTTCGTCAATGGTTTGCCCGTGGTGGTGTTCGAATTCAAGAACGCACTCAAACAGAACACGACCATCGAGGATGCCTACAAGCAACTCACCATCCGCTACCGCCGCGATATTCCCGCTTTGTTCAAATACACGGCTTTCATCGTCATCTCCGACGGGGTGAACAACAAGTTCGGCACGCTTTACACGCCTTACGAGTTCTTCTATGCCTGGCGCAAGGTCAACGCCAAGGACAAGGCCGACAATGGCATTTCATCGCTCAAGACGATGATTGCCGGCCTGTTCCGCAAGGACCGCCTCATCGACGTCATCCACAACTTCGTCTATTTCCCCGACACCTCGAAGGACGAGCGGAAGTTCATCTGCCGCTATCCGCAATATTTCGCCGCTCGTTCGCTCTATCAGAACATCCTTAACCACAGCAAGCTCAACGCGAGTGGCGATGGCAAGGGCGGCACCTATTTCGGCGCCACGGGTTGTGGCAAGTCGCTCACCATGCTCTTCCTCTCGCGCCTGCTGATGAAGAGCAAGGCCTTGTGCAGCCCCACCATCATCCTCATCACCGACCGCACCGACCTCGACGACCAACTCTCCCGTCTGTTGCTTAACGCCAAACAGTTTGTCGGCGACAGCGTGATAGAGCAGGTGGAAAGCCGCGAGGACTTGAAAGACAAGCTGCAAGGCCGCACCAGTGGCGGCGTGTTTCTCACCACCATACAGAAGTTCTCCAAGGACATCAATCTGCTCTCCAACCGCGCCAACATCATCTGCATCAGCGACGAAGCGCACCGTTCGCAGACGGGTATCGAGGAAAAAGTGGAGATTACCGACAAGGGCGTGAGGCGTTCCTACGGCTTCGCCAAATACCTACGCGACTCGTTGCCCAATGCCACTTATGTAGGCTTTACCGGCACACCCATAGACCCAACGTTGGAGGTCTTTGGCGGCATCGTCGATGAATACTCCATGATTGAAGCCGTCAACGATGGCATCACCAAGACCATCATGTACGAAGGTCGTGCCTCGCATGTGTTTGCCGACAGCGAACTCATCAAGCAGATTGAAGCCTACTACGACCAATGTGCCGAAGAAGGTGCTACTGAATACCAGATCGAGGAGAGCAAACGAGCCATGACACAGATGAGCATCCTGCTTAACAGCCCCGACCTCATCCATCGTCTGGCCGACGACTTCATCCGTCACTATGAACGCCGTATGGAGGAAGGCAGCACCGTCAAAGGCAAGGCTATGATTGTTTGTGCCACACGGGAAATCGGCTATGCCATCTACAAGGAAATCATCGCCATGCGTCCTGAATGGGCAGAGGTGAGAGTGTGTGGGGACGGCGAGGAACTCACGAGGGAGGAAGCCGAGAAAATCAAGCCCATGGAGAAGATTAAGATGGTCTTTATTCGACAGAAAGACGACGATCCTCAACTGTATAATCTTCTGGGCAATGATGAGGACAGAAAGAAACTCGACCTGCAATTCAAGGAAGAGAAGTCGAACTTCAAGATTGCCATCGTGGTCGATATGTGGATTACGGGTTTCGATGTGCCTTGTCTGGACACCATGTATTGTTACAAGCCTTTGCAGATGCACACGCTGATACAAACCGTCAGCCGCGTGAACCGCAACTATCCCGGCAAAGACAAAGGACTCATCGTGGATTATTTAGGCATCAAGAAGAAGTTCAACCAAGCGATGAAGAAATACGCCAATGGCGGACAAAACGAGACCCCTGTGGAGACCATCGACAATGCCGTCAAGTTGTTTAAAGATGAACTTGATTTGTTGAGGCGTATGTTCCACGGCTTCGACTATTCCAAGTTCTTCACAGGAACGCCATTGGAGCAGCTGGATGCCCTGCAAATGGCCGCTGAGCGCATACAGCAGACGGAGGAGTTGGAGAAACGCTTTATGAAGCACACCAACATCATGAAGTCGGCCTACAACATGTGCAACAATGACGAGCGCATTACTAAAAATGAAATCAACGATGTCCATTTCTTCACGGGCGTGCGGTCGGTCATCTACAAGACTACGACGGGAGAATCGCCCGATGCAACACAAATGAATAGGCATGTGTTGAAGCTGGTCAATGAGGCACTCATCTCCGAAGAGGTCGTGGCCATCAACACGATGCGTCTCAACGACACGGAGCAAATCGACTTGCTGGCGACCCAATACATGGAAAAGCTGAAGCGATTGCCTTATCAGAACACGAAAGTCAAGCTGATGGAGCAACTGCTGAAGCGAGTTATCGATAGCGTAAAGAGAGTGAACAAGGTCAAGGCCGTTAGTTTCACTGACCGTTTGAAAGGCATTATCGACAAATACAACGACCGTTCTGATGATATTGTGTTGGCTGACGAGATTGTCACTGAAGTGGCCAAGCAGTTGGCTGACTTGTTTGAGGAAATCAAGAAAGAGAACATATTGCCTGAGGGCATTCCCGATATCGAGGTGAAAGCCTTCTACGACATCCTGAAATCTGTCGCCGAGCAATATGGCTTCCTCGACGAATACACTGAGGAACAATACATTGCCCTTGCCAAAGACGTGAAAGAAGTGGTGGACGACAAAACCCAATACATCGATTGGGACAAGAAAGCCGACATCAAGGCTCAACTGAAGGTGCAGATTATTCTCACCCTTGCCAAACACAAATATCCGCCCGCGACACGCGACGAAGTCTTCAGGGCCATTTTTGAGCAAGCGGAGAATTTCAAGAAAAACAAAGCATCTGACTTTGATGATGAGACACTGTCGGTACCTATGGTTCCGTATTCCAGTTACGAAGAAGGAATAGGGTATAGCATGGCAGCAGAGTCTTATGATGACGATAAATGAAAGTGCAAGGCAATCGCTTTGATTTGCCATTTTGTCGTATTTATTTTTCTTAACCCCTTGATTTAGTGACATTTTGTCATAAAACATGCCTTTTTTTCAAAGGTTTGAATTTGGTTGGGAATTTGATGAACCATAACCCGAGTCTGCGAGACGGCCCTTCGACTGGCTCAGGGTCCTTCCCCTGGTGACTCGAAGTCCCGTAGTCTCGCAGTCTTGAAGTCAAAACGAAAGAAAGGAGAACCTAAAATATGAACATCAACCAATTCACAATCAAATCACAGGAAGCCATTGGGAAGGCCCAGGAGATAGCGCAAAGCCATCAGAGCCAGACCGTGGAGAACTTCCACCTGCTGAAGGGTATGATTTTGAGTGACGACTATCTGGTGCCCAACCTGATGAAGAAGCTGGGCGTCAACCTGTCGCGGCTCAATGATGCCCTCGATCAGGTCATCAACAGCCAACCGCGTAGCAGCGGCTCCGAATTGTATTATTCCTCCGAGGTCAGCAAGACCTTCAACGACGCCATCACTTTGGCCAAGAAGATGGGCGACGAATACGTCTCCATTGAGCACCTGTTGCTGGCTGTCTTTGAAAGCAACGGCATGACCTCGCAACTGATGAAGGACCAAGGCATCCGTAAGGATGAACTCGAAAAAGCCATCACGCAGTTCCGTAAGGGCAAGAAGGTCGACTCGCAAGATGCCGAGCAGAACTACGACAGCCTGAACCGTTTCGCAAAGAATTTGAACGAACTGGCCCAGCAAGGTAAGCTCGACCCAGTCATCGGCCGTGACGAGGAGATTCGTCGTGTGCTGCAGATCTTGAGCCGACGCACCAAGAACAACCCTATATTAATAGGTGAGCCTGGTGTGGGTAAGACCGCCATCGTGGAGGGTCTGGCCCAACGTATCGTCAACCGCGACGTGCCGGAGAATCTGAAG
>CACXIM010000011.1 GCA_902767725.1 uncultured Bacteroidia bacterium
GACACAAGGAACCATCTCGGCTTGACGCAAAGCCTTAGTATCCTTTTTCCCTACGTTCTCGCGAAGAGAACCGCTCAATGATACAGTTTTCATTGTGTTTGAATGTTTAATTGTTTGTAATTTAATTGTTTATTGTTGTTGTAGAGAAGCAAAATTTTGCGTCTCTACGGGTTTTACGTTATTTAAATAATGAACTGATGGATTCGTAGGATTCCACGCGGTGGATGACGTCGGCAAACAAAGGTGCAGAACTGACCACACGGATTTTCTTGGAGGCGTTGGCGGGCAGCGGGATTGTGTCGGTAACCACCACTTCGCTGAATACCGAGTTGTCGAGGCGTTCCATAGCGGGACCGCTACACACAGCGTGGGTGGCGAAGGCGCGAACGCTCTTGGCGCCGTTGTCCATCATCACCTGACCAGCTTTCACGATGGTGCCAGCCGTGTCGATGATATCGTCGAGGATGATGACATTCTTGTCCTTCACATCGCCGATGAGGGTCATGCTCTCCACCACGTTGGCACGTGCACGTTGTTTGTGGCACACAGCCAGGTCACAACCCAAACGTTTGGCATAGGCCGAGGCGCGCTTGGAGGCACCCAGGTCAGGAGCAGCAATCAGCAAGTTGTCGATGTTCATCTTCTGGATATGGTCGATGAAGATGCTGGAGGCATACAAGGCATCCATCGGGATATCGAAGAAGCCTTGGATCTGGTCGGCGTGAAGATCCATCGTGATGATGCGGTCCACATGGGCGGCGGTCAGCATGTTGGCCACCAACTTGGAACCGATGCTCACGCGGGGTTGGTCCTTACGGTCCTGACGGGCCCATCCGAAATAGGGTATCACAGCGATGACCTTGTGCGCCGAGGCACGCTTGGCGGCATCGATCATGAGCAAAAGCTCCATCAGGTTGTCGGTGGAAGGCATGGTGGACTGCACGATGAACACGTGATGACCACGGATGCTCTCTTCGTATGAAGGTTGGAACTCGCCATCGGAGAAGACGACGACCTGTGATTTACCTAGTTGAGTACCATAGGCTTCGGCAATCTTAGTGCCTAATTCCTTCGTGGCCCTACCGGCGAAAATGGAAACGAATTTGCCTGACATTTGGAAGGATTTTACGTTGTTTTAACGGGCTGCAAAATTAGGGATTTTATTCGTGCGAACAAGACAAAAACAGAAATTTTTCTCAACTTGCTTGCAGTGAATGAAATTTTCTGTATTTTTGCAGCCGCGTTTGACGCGATGAAGCACATGCCGAAGTGGCGGAATCGGTAGACGCGTCGGTCTCAAAAACCGATGAGGTAACACTCGTGCCTTCGATCCCGGCCTTCGGTACGCAAAACCCCTCTTAATCGCTTGATTTTGAGGGGTTTTTGTTTTAACCAAGGCGTAATAAAAGGTGCAAAAAGCATTTATTCCACCGTGACCGACTTGGCCAGGTTGCGGGGTTGGTCAACATTGCAGCCTCGCATCACGGCGATATGGTAGGCCAATATTTGCAAAGGCACCGTAGCCAACAAAGGCGAATAGAGACATTCCGTCTCGGGAATCTCGATGACATAGTCGGCCATCTTGCGAGCCAGCACGTCCTTCTCGCTCACCACAGCGATAATCTTGCCGTTGCGCGCTTTCACTTCTTGAATGTTACTGATCACCTTTTCGTAAGTGCTATGGTTGGTGGCGATGAACACCACGGGCATATCCTTGTCAATCAATGCGATAGGGCCATGCTTCATTTCAGCAGCAGGATAGCCTTCGGCGTGGATATAGGAGATTTCCTTTAGCTTCAAGGCACCTTCCAAAGCCACGGGATAGTTCTGTAAACGTCCGAGATACAGCATGTTGTGCACATCCTTGTATCTTTCGGCGATGTCCTTCACATGACCGCTGTGGTCGAGGGTCCATTGTATCTTTTCGGGAATGCGGTCAAGTTCTTGGATAAATTTAAGACGTTCCTCGTCCTTCATTGAGCCTTTCAGCTCAGCGAGACGCAAAGCCAGCATGGCCATCACGGTCACCTGTGAGGTAAAAGCCTTGGTGGAGGCTACGCCGATTTCGGGACCGGCATGGGTATAGATACCTGCATCCGTGGCCCTTGAGATGGACGATCCGATGACATTGCAGATACCCAAAACCACGGCACCTTTTTCTTTTGCCAGCTGGATAGCTGCCAGAGTATCAGCAGTTTCGCCAGACTGCGACACCGCAATCACCACATCATGCGGCGTGACCACTGGATCGCGATAACGGAACTCAGAGGCATACTCCACTTTGACACGGATTTTTGCCAATTTCTCGATGAGGTAGCTACCCACGAGACTGGCATGCCACGAGGTGCCGCATGCCACAAAAACGATGTTGTCGGCATAAAGTAACTGTTTCTCATACTGCTGGATACCGCCCAAACGCACTGTATTAGCTTCGGGATGTAAGCGACCACGCATGGTGTCGCGTACGATGGTCGGCTGTTCGTAGATCTCCTTCATCATAAAGTGATCGAAGCCTGCCTTCTCGATGCTGTCAAGGTTGAGCTTCAGTTCCTGCACGTAAGGCATGGCCTCAACGTCCTGGATGGTCTTGATGTGCAGGTCTTCGCCCAATTTGATTCTCGCAACCTGCTCATCTTCAAGGTATACCACTTTCTGTGTACGACCCACAATGGGTGTGGCATCAGAAGCAATGTAGTATTCGCCCTCGCCGATTCCTATGACCATAGGGCTACCTTTTCTGGCGGCAATCAGCTGGTCGGGATGGCCTTTCTCCACGATAGCGATGGCGTAAGCACCCACCACATGGTTCAAGGCAATACGCACGGCTTCGAAAAGGTCGACATGCTCGCTGAGTTGCACGTCTTCGATAAGGTTGGTAAGTACCTCCGTGTCGGTCGACGACTTAAAGGTAAATCCACGTTTTTCCAATTCCTTACGCAGACTGAGGTAGTTTTCGATGATGCCATTATGAATCAGGGCGAGGTTGCCCGACTGCGAACGATGCGGGTGGGCATTTACTTCATTGGGCTCGCCATGGGTGGCCCAACGGGTGTGCGCGATGCCGATATGCCCGCTGACATCCTTGGAAGCAGCAAAGGCCTCCAAATCGGAGACCTTACCTTTAGCTTTATAGACATTAAGTTCGTTGTTTTCGTTGAGCAGAGCCACTCCAGCGCTGTCGTAACCACGATATTCGAGGCGCTTCAAGCCCTCAATAAGGATAGGATAGGCCTCTTGTTGGCCTACGTAAGCAACTATTCCACACATATTTGTGTTGTTTTAAAAGGCGCAAAAATAGTGGATTGAAAAAAACGATGCAAGATTTTTTTTGTTTTTATTCAAATAGTCCCTTCACATCGGGAGCTTTCTCGGCACCTTGGGAAGCCTCGAAATATGGTTTCTGATGGAAGCCGAACAGCTTGGCAATAAGATTGGTGGGGAACATGCGAATGAAGGTATTGTAGTCCTGCACCGCTTCGTTGAACTGCCTACGTGCGTTGGCAATGCTGTTTTCACAGCCTTCGAGTTGCGACTGCAAGTCTAGGTAGTTCTGGTTGGCCTTCAAGTCAGGATACTGCTCTACGGTGACCAACAAACGAGACAATGCGCCCGACATTTCGTCTTGGGCGGCCTGGAAAGCCTTCAAATTCTCTTCGGTGAGGTTTTCGGCATCGAGGGTGACTTGTGTGGCTTTAGCACGGGCTTCCACCACGGCGGTCAGTGTGCCGGATTCATACTCGGCATAATTCTTCACAGTGGCGACCAGATTGGGAATCAGATCGGCACGTTTTTGGTAAGCCGTCTGCAGATTACCCACCGCTGCTGAAACTGCTTCTTCCTTGGAAACCATGGTGTTATAGCCACAAGAGGAAAAACACATGGCCATGAACAAAGCCGCAATGGCAATAATGACAATTTTCTTCATAATTATAGGATTTAGGATTAATTCATCAGCTTCATTAAATTCGGCCACAAAGGTAAACATATTTTTCGTATTTTTGCGTTTTATATACACTTACAAATTTGGATTTGACAAATGATTGATAATCAACATAAAAACACTGACAACAACATTGAGAGACAATTAATTAATAGAGGTTGTCGGTTAGAAGAGACCTATACTACCGGCCAGCGCGTGCTTTCGTGCGGCCGCTGCAAGCTCAGCCAGTTTGATTGGTTGAAAGACTATGAAAACCAAGAGATTACTGGTAATGTATGTTTGGCTGAGGTGCGTTTCAAAAACGACCGCAAGGACTATTTCACTTATGCCGAGGATTTGGAACTGGAGGTGGGCGAATTAGTGGCTGTGGAGACTGCCATTGGACACGACATCGGCATTGTCACCCTCTTGGGCGAAATTGTGAAGCATCAGTTGAAGCGCAAGAAATATCGCACGCCGATTGACGAGCTGAAGAAAATCTATCGTCGGGCACGTCCCAACGACGTAGAGAAGTGGCTTTCCGCCATCAAATTGGAGGACAGCACTTTGGCACGCACCCGCACTATCGCTGAGAACCTCGGATTGGAGATGAAACTCAACGACGTGGAATACCAGGGTGACAAGACCAAGGCTATCTTCTATTACACTGCTGACGGGCGTGTCGACTTCCGTGAACTCATCAAGAAACTGGCCGAGGAGTTCCACATCAGGATCGAAATGCGACAGATTGGTGTGCGTCAGGAATCGGCCAAATTGGGCGGTATAGGTTCCTGTGGTCGCGAATTATGCTGTGCCTCATGGATTTGCGACTTCCAGTCGGTGACGACAGGTGTGGCCCGTGTGCAGCAGCTCTCGCCCAACCCTCAGAAGCTGGCGGGGCAATGCGGCAAGCTGAAATGCTGCCTCAACTATGAATACGAAGCCTACGTTGAGGCGTTGAAAGCCTTCTCTGACCCCAACATCGTGCTGCACTTTGAGAGTGGCGACGCCGTACACCAAAAAAACGATGTCTTCAAAGGCATCATGTGGTATTCCTACACCACCGACAAGAGCAACATCATGGCCATCCCCGTCGACAAAGTGAAGGACATCATCGCCATGAATAAAAAAGGACAGAAACCCAAGAAACTGGAGGACTTTGCCGTCACGCAGGAAGCCCACACCAATACCAACGAAGGCTATGGCGAGGCAGACCTTAAAAAGATGAGTGATTAATCATGAGACCACTTATGAAAAACAACATAACCCACACAAGAAAGCCTCATGGCGGAGGAACCGTCATTCCGCACAGGCGGAACGCCATCTCCCGAACCAAAGGACAATTCCTTCTGCTCGGGAGATTGCGGGTCGCCTCATTCCGCAGAGGTGGAACCGCAATGACGGCGTTTCTGTTCGTTCTTTTGTTTCTTTCGGCCTGTTCAAACGACTCATTCGACAAGCGTATTGTCATTCCTGAAGCCGAGTGGAAGCAGGAAAACCATGTGGCATTCGATGTCGACATCAACGACACCATTAGCCCCTACGAGTTCGGCATCGGGTTGCGTCATCTGGAGAACTATCGTTATAGCAATCTCTTTGTGTTCCTCCACACAACCATGCCCAACGGTAACCACACCCACGACACCATCGAATGCACCCTGGCCACGCCCGAAGGTAAATGGATTGGCAAGAGTAGTGGTAGCATGCGCGACCTGACGGTGCCGCTCAATGAGAATCTCCTCTTCCCCCTTTCGGGAACCTACCATTTCGAAATCGAACAAGCCATGCGCGAACCCGTGTTGAAAGGCATCTCCGACATCGGGCTTTACGTCGAAAAACAATAATACCATGAACAATAAAAAGAAAACTGGATCAACCCCATCACATGCCATCAGGAACCTGTGGATCATTTTCGGGTCGCTGTTACTGCTCGTCATCCTTTTCTTCATCGGCGTCGCCACTGGCGTCTTCGGCACCATGCCCACCTTCGAGGAACTGGAAAACCCAAGAACTAATCTGGCCACTGAAATCTATTCGGCTGACGGCAAGATTTTGGGTACTTATTATGTGGAAAACCGCAGTAATGTGCGCTATGCCGAACTCTCGCATTATATGCCTGAAGCCCTTATCAGCATTGAGGACGAACGCTTCACCGAACACTCGGGCATCGACACAAAAGCCTTGTTCCGTGTGGCATACGGCGTGTTGACGGGCAACAAGAAAGGTGGCGGATCGACCATCACGCAACAGTTGGCCAAAAACCTCTTCCCACGTGGAGAAAACCTCAGCGCACCAAAACTCGTGCTGCGTAAGTTCCAGGAATGGATCACGGCCACTAAGTTGGAGCACAACTACTCCAAGGAAGAAATCGTGGCCATGTATTTGAACACCGTCGCTTACGGTCACAACGCTTTCGGCATCCGATCGGCAGCCAACACTTTCTTCGACAAGAAACCTAGCGAGATGACTATCGAAGAATGCGCCTTGATGGCAGGTGTAGTCAATGCTCCAACGCGTTACAGCCCGATACGTAACCCCGAACGTTCCTTGGAACGCCGTAACTTGGTGCTCAAAAAGATGACCGAAAATGGTTACCTCACCCAAGCCGAATACGACTCCGTCTCGCAAATCCCGTTGGACATGTCGCATTTTAGCATCAAAGACCACAACACAGGACAAGCCACTTATTTCCGTGAATATCTTAGAGGCGAGCTGATGAATTGGGCTAAAAACAACACCCATGCCGATGGGACCCATTACAACATCTACACTGACGGCTTGCGCATCTACACCACCATCGACTCACGCATGCAAAGCTATGCCGAAGACGCCGTCAAGGAGATTCTGGGTAAAGATTTGCAACCTCTGTTCTTCAAGCACTGGAAAGGCGTGAAAAACGCACCTTTCTCCAACCTCACCCCCGACCAAATCGACGCGCGCCTTGAATCGGCGATGAAACAGTCGGACCGCTATCGCTCGCTCGTGAATGAAGGTATGCCATACGACTCCATCAAAGCAGAATTTGAGCGTCCGGTGCACATGACCGTATTCTCATGGAAAGGTCCCATCGACACAGTGATGTCGCCCATGGATTCCATCCGTTATTACAAATGGTTCCTGCAAGCTGGCCTCGTCTCCATTGAGACGCACACGGGGCATGTGAAAGCATACGTAGGTGGATTGGATTTCCGTTTCTTCAAGTATGACCATGTTACGCAGGCACGCCGTCAGGTGGGCTCCACCTTCAAGCCTTTCCTATATTCATACGCCATGGGTGACAGCGAATTCACGCCTTGCACCAAGATTCCCAACATCCCCTACACCATCGAAGTCTCCAAAGGGCGTTTTTGGTCGCCAAGCAACGGCGGTGGCGGTGGCGGCGAAATTACCTTAAAGAGCGCCTTGGCACAATCCAACAACTGGATCTCGGCCTATCTAATGAACCACTACGGCCCAGAGGCCATCATCACCCACGTTCGCCGTTTGGGTGTGGAGTCACCCATCGAAGCCGTTCCTTCCATCTGTCTGGGTGCCTGCGACTTGAAACTGATTGAAATGGTCGGCGCCATGAGCACCTTTGCCAACCAAGGAGTCCACGTCAAGCCCGTGTTTATCACCCGCATCGAAGACAAGAATGGTAATGTCATCTACCGCAACACACCTGAAGAGAACGAGGCCATGAGTGAACTCGCTGCCTACAAGACAGTGGAATTGATGAAAGGCGTGGTGCAAAGCGGTACCGGTACTCGCTTACGCACAAAATTCGGTTTCAAAAACCCCATCGCGGGCAAGACAGGAACCACACAAAGAAACAGCGACGGTTGGTTTATGGGCATCACTCCCGACCTGACCACAGGCGTGTGGGTGGGCGCTGACGACCGTAATGTGCACTTCCGCTCTACAGCATTAGGACAAGGTGCGCGTACCGCATTGCCCATATGGGGTACCTATATGCAGAAAGTGTATGCCGACAAGAGCCTAAATATAAGCCAAGGCGACTTCACCAAACCTTATGCCCCTGGGGTCGACTTGGACTTCAACTGTTACCGTTATGACGAGGAAGACTGGGATGGTATTGAATATATCGATGAGTTTTAACATCCATAACTATGACATCAAACTTCGTTGATTACGTCAAGATATTCTGCCGCTCGGGCAAGGGCGGTGCGGGGTCGTTGCACTTCCGCCGTGAGAAATACATCCCCAAAGGCGGTCCCGATGGCGGTGACGGTGGTCGCGGTGGCAACGTCATCCTGCGTGGCAACGCCCAGCTTTGGACACTGCTTCACCTACGTTATACCAAACATATTTTTGCTGGCGACGGCGTGCCTGGCGGCAAAAACCAACTCACGGGTGCCGCTGGCAACGACATCTACATCGATGTGCCTTTGGGCACGGTGGCCTACCGTTCGGAAGACCATACCTTGATGGGCGAAATCACCGAAGACAAACAGGAAGTCATCTTGCTGAAAGGTGGTCGCGGCGGTAAAGGTAATGCCTTCTTCAAGACGGCCACGCTGCAAGCCCCAAAATTTGCCCAACCTGGTGAGCCCAACCAAGAGGAATGGATTACACTGGAGCTCAAATTGCTGGCAGATGTCGGTCTTGTCGGCTTCCCCAACGCAGGCAAGTCCACTTTACTATCGGTCGTCTCGGCAGCCAAGCCTGAGATTGCCGACTACCCCTTCACCACCTTGGTGCCCAACCTCGGCATCGTCAGTTATCGTGGCCATAAGAGCTTCGTCATGGCCGACATACCTGGAATCATCGAAGGTGCCGCCGAAGGCAAGGGGCTGGGCATCCGATTCCTGCGCCATATCGAGAGAAACTCCACCCTATTGTTCATGGTGCCTGCCAACACCGAAAACGTCAAAGCAGAGTACGACATCCTGCTCAACGAGTTGAAGAAATACAACCCCGAGCTGATGGACAAGGACCGCATCCTGGCCATCACCAAGTGTGACCTTGTTGACGACGACACCATTAAGGACATCAAGAAACACCTACCTAAGAAAGTGCCGCATGTCTTCATCAGCTCCGTGGCCCAGCAAGGCATCGATGAGCTGAAGGACTTGATTTGGCTGACGCTGAACAAAAACGACGAGGAGGAAGACTGGTAAGCTTTTCTAAAGATGGAAACCCTCTCCCACATCGACTCCGACCTTTTCCTATTCCTCAACGGCTTGCATGCCAGTTGGTTGGATAAGGTCATGATTCTCGTCACCGATATGTGGGTCTGGCTTCCGCTATACCTATTATTATTATATTGGACGATTAAACAATACGGCAAGCGTTGCTGGTGGGTCTTTTTGGCCGTCATCATTGTGGTACTCTGCACCGACCAATTGGCTTCCCATGTCTGCAAGCCTGTTTTTCAACGACTGAGACCTTGTTACAACCCTGATTTTCAAAGTTTAATCCATCTCCCAAAAGGCATGGCGGGCGGACAATACGGTTTTGTTTCCTCCCATGCCGCCAACACTTTTGGAGTTGCCGTCTTATTACCCCCCCTCTTAAACCGTTTCCGTCCTTGGACAGCTATCGCGCTTTATTTTTGGGCCTTTGTTTCGAGTTATAGCCGTATCTACATCGGCTACCACTACCCAGGCGACATCCTATGCGGTGCAGTTATAGGTGTATTGGTTGGGCTGATCCTTTGGAAAGTGTTTCAGCTTGTTGTAGTAAGAAAAATCTGGAAATCAGAACAAGGAAGGTGAAGAAGCCTTGTCCCTGTCATAAAATACCACTTTGATTGTCGAAGAAGGCTCGATGCCGCAAAGTGAGGCCAGTTTGGCTTTGTTCAAGGCCAATTCAAGATAGCCATGAGTGCCAAATATGGCCACCAAATCCACCACGTCGACATCGAGATAGCTGTCCGAAATCTCGTCAACGGTATAGAGGTCGCCTTTTACTTGGATAATGAAGTTGCGACCACGGCGCTCTTGCTCAAACAACTCCTTGGAGATATTGGTAATCAAGTTGTCGTATGAGTCAATATGCATCACCACGCCTTCGATAGTGTCCTCGCGGGCCACGGCACAGAAGGCGCCGCCTGGGTTCAGCTTCAGGCGTGGCTCACCGATACTGGAAAGTGGCTCACCTTTGGCCAGCATAACGGCTACCTTGGCAAAACGGTCACGCGTGGCGAAGGTGAAGAAATCGGAATCTTGCATCACGTCGATGCAAACCGCCTCATCAAATTTGCCATCAAGAATATGACTGAAGATGCCGTTATCCGTGGAGATGAAATACTGTCCCTCGGCCTTCACCACCACGTGCGGACACTCCATCGATTCAATCGTGTCGACACCAATAATGTGAATCGTTCCGGGAGGAAAACAACGATAGCAATTCTTCAGCGTAAAACCTGCTTGCGAAACATTAAACGGCTCGATTTCATGGGTGACGTCAACGATGGTCGCATCAGGAAGCATCGACAAGATGGTGCCTTTTACCGCAGCCACATAGTAATCCTTTGTGCCCCAATCGCTTGTTAATGTGATAATTGCCATGGTCAGTGAGCGTATCGAACTGTCGTTTGCTATAAGTGGTATAGAGATTTTGCAAAGGTATATTATTTATGTGAAACTTACCATAGGTTTTAGAAAAAAAATATCACTATCTTTGCGACCAAAAAAAAGAACTAGAGGCGGCGAAACACGTGACTACAGGACAACCATCCCGCGTCCATAAGTCCCGCGTCCCGAGTCAAAAGGATAGAATATGGCAGAACAGATTCTTCAGATAGAAAACGTTGACCCTAAAGAACTACACGGACCCAACGACAAATACTTGGAGTTGGTGAAGAGCATGTTTCCCAAGCTGAAAATCATAGCCCGCGGCGACTTTGTGAAAGTGATTGGCGACGACGAAGAGATTGAGTATTTCACCAACCGCTACGAAACCTTGATGGTGCAGCTGGAGCGTTTCGGCAAACTCACCGCCCAGACTGTGGAAGACGTGATGATGGCCAGTACTGATAGTGAGTTACAACGTAAGATGTCAGAGAGTGATGTGCTCTTGTTTGGCCGCAGCGGTGTACCCATCAAGGCCATCACCGCCAACCAAAAGCGCATGGTGATGGCTTCGGAACAGAAGGACTTGATTTTCGCCATCGGTCCCGCTGGAACGGGAAAGACCTATACTGCCGTGGCTTTGGCCGTCCGTGCCCTAAAAGCCAAACAAGTGAGACGCATCATCCTGACTCGTCCTGCCGTCGAAGCCGACGAACATCTCGGTTTCCTTCCTGGCGACCTCAAGGACAAGCTCGACCCGTATCTGCAACCGCTCTATGACGCTTTGCGTGATATGATACCCTCTACAAAATTAGAGAGTTACATGGAAGACCACACCATTGAGATTGCGCCCTTAGCTTTCATGCGTGGCCGTACCTTGGACCACGCCTTCGTCATCCTCGACGAGGCGCAAAATGCCACGCGCAGCCAGCTGAAGATGTTCCTCACCCGTATGGGACGCTCGGCCAAGTTCATCGTCACTGGCGACATCACCCAAATCGACCTGCCGCCCAAGACGCCTTCGGGATTGCCACAGGCCATGGAGGTGTTGAAAGATGTGAAAGGCATTGAATTCATCTATTTGGACGACAAGGATGTGGTGAGGCATAAATTGGTGACGGATATCATCAATGCATATAAGAAACATCACGAAGAGGAAAAAGAAGATAACACAGAGGACACACAAGGCATCCCGTAGGGATGCAACGTTCGGTAAAACAAAACCTAAGGAGCCATCTGCATCCCATAAGGATGCGCCATAAGAAGAAAAAATGCCAAACACATACACACAGATACATATACATACCGTCTTCGCGGTCCAAAACAGGCTCTGTCTGATTGATAAAAGCTGGAGAGATAGGCTATACCAGTATATTATTTCTATTATACAGAACAACGGTCACAAGGTGCTTGCTATCGGCGGTATGGGCGACCATGTACATATCTTGTTTGGTTTTCGTCCATCTGAATCGTTATCTCATCTAATGCAAGAGGTGAAACGAGATTCGTCTGCGTGGATAAATGCCAATCATTTTGTCAAAGGAAAATTCTCATGGCAAGAAGGATTTGGGGCGTTTTCTTATAGCAAGAGCCAAATCCCAAATGTGTGCAGCTACATTGAAACACAAGAGGAACATCATAGGAAAAAGAGATTTACAGAAGAATACATTGACTTTTTGGAAGAATATGGAATTGAATATGATAAACGATACATTTTTAAACCTATTGAATAACATAATGGCACATCCCGATGGGATGTAATGGATTCATAACCGCATTTTTCTACCGAGCGGTTTTCCCTACGGGAAAAAGATTCGTCCCATCGGAATTCACCACTCGGTAGAAATAAACAAGACAAAACACATCCCGTAGGGATGGGCCCTCGGTAAAAACAACACAAAAGAGGACAAACACATCCCATCGGGATGCACCAATTGAAAAACAACAACAAACTCAATAGATATGAAAGCTCTAACAAAAACAGATTACCAATTCCCTGGCCTGACCAAGGTGTATCACGGCAAGGTCCGCGATTGTTATTTCATCAACGACGAATACATGGTGATGGTCGCCACCGACCGCATCTCGGCTTTCGATGTCATCAACCAGATTGCCGCCATGTTCCTCGATGCCACCGCCGACATCGTTCCCAACTGGAAGCTCGCCTCCCCCGACCCGATGGTCACTGTGGGTCGCCTCTGTAAGCCCTTCCCTATTGAGATGATTATTAGAGGTTATTTGACGGGCAGCTCTTGGCGCACCTATAAGAGCGGTCAACACACCATCTGCGGCGTGCAGATTCCCGACGGCATGAAGGAACACCAGCGCTTCGCCGAGCCTATCATCACCCCAACCACCAAGGCTGAGGAAGGCCATGACGAAGACATCTCACGCGAGGAAATCATCAGTCGTGGACTCATCAGCGAGAGCGACTATGTACAGATTGAAGACATCACCCGTAAGCTCTTCCAACGCGGTACCGAAATCGCCGCCAAGCAGGGCTTGATTCTCGTCGATACCAAATACGAGTTCGGCAAGATTGGCGACCAAATCGTACTGATGGACGAAATCCATACCCCTGACTCGTCGCGTTACTTCATTGCTGACCAATACGAGGAACGCTTTGCCAAGGGCGAGCCACAGGTGCAACTTTCGAAGG
This sequence comes from uncultured Bacteroidia bacterium, assembly GCA_902767725.1. Classification (GTDB taxonomy): domain Bacteria; phylum Bacteroidota; class Bacteroidia; order Bacteroidales; family F082; genus Limimorpha. The sequence goes on from CACXIM010000011.1 coordinate 13,094, forward strand.
AGTTCGTCCGCGAATGGCTGATGGCCAACGGCTTCCAAGGCAAGGAAGGCCAGCAAGTGCCCGAGATGACGCCCGAATATGTCAATAGTGTTTCAGAGCGCTACATCGAACTCTATGAGAAAGTCACGGGACACAAGTTTGAGAAGGCTCCTGAATCGGAAGACTTGGTGAAACGGATTGAAAAGAACGTGATGAACTATTTGAAGCTGTAAGATTAACTATGGCTTATGGCCTATGACTATGGCCGCTCTCACTTTTGTAAGAGTGGCCATAGTCTTTTTGTCACAGGCCTATTTCAATAAAATGCCCATCCTTGAAATTCACCACACTGCGATACCCCGCTCTCTTCAAAGCTTCCTCGGCAGCAGCAAATTCAAGGGTGATTTCACTGAAATGGTGCGCATCAGCTGAGATAATGGCGGGAACACCCATCTTGCAAGCCTCCTCCATCAGCCAAGGCGAAGGATAGAAGCCGTTGTAGCGTTTCTTGTAGATGCCGCGTGTGTTGATTTCCATCACAAGACCTTTCTGTCGGATGAGGTCGAGAGTTTCGAGGGCGAGTTTGCGGTACCATGGCTCGTCCTCGTGGAAATAGCGGTCGCGGTTGTGCATCTTGATTTTGTCGAAGTGGGCTATGATGTCAAACTGTTCGTTTTCAATCATTTCGTTCGACTGCTCGAAGAAACGGCGCACGGCACGACGGATGTCGCCATTGAAGAACTTTTGCAAGCCTTCGTCATAGACTTCCCACTTGGGGCCATCGATGAACCAGATTTGTTCTGAAAGTGCCGGCCCTTCGACAGGCTCAGGGACCTTGTCTACTACTAAATGCACCCCACCAATCAGATAATCAAGATGATACTTTTCCTTGGTCACGGCAAAAGGCTCGGAAACACCCGTGAGGTAGTCAGCCTCCAAGGCGCAGTAGATATCGATTTTGTCCTTGAATTCCTCTTTCAATTGGGCGATTTCAGCCACATAACGCGGCATGTCAGCCGATTTCACCGAGAATGTGTTGTCGAAAGGCAGTGGACTGTGCTCCGAAAAGCCAAGCGTGGTCAAGCCCTGACGGACAGCCTCTTCCACAATTTCGCGGGGCTGGGATTTGCCGTCGGAATAAATGCTGTGGGTATGTAAATTGAAATTCTGCATAATTGAAACAAATTGCGGACGCATTCGATGCGTCCCTACAAGGTTGAAATTACTTTATAAACCTTGTCGCCACGACGCACCAGCGACTTCACGGGAATCGAGCAATACTCGCCCTTGACGGTTTGCTGGACATTGTCCAAGTCCACGCGGATTTCGGTGAGTGTGTCCTCGTAAACGCCTGTCGTCGGACCGATAATCATGATCTGTTCGCCGAGCTTGAGGTCGTTGCTGTCCATGCGGATTTCTGCAACACCTAATTTGCTGTAATAATTGGTGATCAGTCCAATATACTCCTTGCTTTGGGTGGCGTGAGAGCCATACTGTTTCGACCACTCAAAGGTCCTGCGGCCCAAATAATAGCCATCCCAGAAGCCTCGGTTATAAACGCTCTTCAACCGTTCCATCCATGCATCGATCTTCTCTTGCGTGAAGGTGCCTTCCTGAATGGCTTTCACCGCCTCGCTGTATACCGACACCGTCAGTTTGGTGTACTCTGGCGAACGACCACGACCTTCAATTTTCAGCACTTCCACACCCGCATCCAACACCCTGTCCAAAAAAGGCAGCGTGCAGAGGTCTTTGGGCGACATAATGTATTCATTATCTAGCGTCAATTCATAGCCTTCCTCGCGCTCGCGCACGTCATAACCACGACGGCACAACTGCATGCAGGCGCCACGGTTGGAGGATGAGTTGTAGATGTCCTGACTCAAGTTGCATTTGCCCGAAATGGCCATGCAAAGGGCACCATGGCAAAACACCTCGATTCGCACCAAGTCACCATGAGGGCCGCGGATTTGTTGTCGTTCAATCTCCTCAGTGATATGGCGTACCTGGTCGATGTTTAACTCGCGGGCGGTCACCATCACGTCGGCAAATTGGGAATAGTAGCGCACCGCTTCGAGATTGGTGATGTTACATTGGGTCGACATGTGTACCTCAATGCCAATCTGTCGGGCATATTGGATCACGCTTTGGTCGGAGGCGATGATGGCCGAAATGCCATTAGCCTTAATGGCATCAAGCAGTTGGTGCATCTCCTTCATCTCCTCGTCGTAAATAATCGTATTGACCGTGACATAACTCTTTACGCCATACTCGTTGCATGTTTCAGCCAGTTGGCGCAGGTCGTCCAAATTAAAGTTTTTCGCTGAGCGCGAGCGCATGTTGAGTTTGCCGATGCCGAAGTATACGCTACCAGCGCCGGCTTGTATGGCGGCTGCGAGGGCTTCGTAGGAGCCCACGGGAGCCATGATTTCGATGTTTCGTTTCATGACTGCAAAGGTACGACTTATTCCAAAAGCAACTTACTGCTTCATGAACTTTTGTGTGACCACACAACCATTCTTCGTAGTTGCTTTCAACAAATAGTAACCAGTCGCCAAACCTCTCATATTAACTGATTCTAAACTATTTACAATTGTCATAATGCATTTTCCGTCCAAACTGAAGATTTCTATTTGTTGCAATTCCTCTGCTTCAATATAAAGCACTTCATCAACGGGATTTGGCCAAATATTCAATAGGATTTCAGGCATTTCGTCAATTCCTGTAATAGTCGAATAATAGAATATCGTTTGACTTCTTTCAGATTGACCATCATGTTTTCCCCGCCCATCATCGCTATACAATAATTTGTTGCGGCAAAACTTATTGATGCCGTTGATATTATACAAATTGTAAAAATAGAAATCAAGACCCGCAATATTACTGCTAAGAATTGTCGTATCATAATAATAACTGAATTCATTTTCAAGCCACCATTCCTCAGCATCATAATAGTATTGTTTTGAAACTATACAGTTTTGATGATTGTCATAGGTGTGTACAATTTTACTTTCAGGAATCCAAACCCCAAGCGAATTAGTACCCCAAAAAACAATTTCATCAATATCAAGTTGGTCATCATAAAAAAACTCTTTCTTACTCTCTTCTCGCCAACTTCCATTATTAAGAAACGATTCCTTTACAATTGAAACATTGTTATCTTCATTGTATTCATATACGGTTTTCGCTTCATCAGTTACGGCTCCGTTTTCCAAAAAATAAAGCAATGCTTCCGACCTCCTACCTAAACTGTCATAAACATATTTTGTATGATAACTATAATCAGGATCGATATCTGTTTGAGTAGCACTACTAAGTCTATTCAGACTATCATACGTAAACTCAAAATAGAATAAATCACCGCTTTCTTTAATTTCCATCTTTTCTACATTGTATTGATTGTCATACACAAAATGGTATTTAAACCTTCCAGCATCAATACTATCAAGTTTTTCGGTATATGCATTCATTTGTTTTGAAAAACCCTCGTTTGGCATCTGTGCCATTGCCGAAATCATGCAACATAAAACGGCTGCAACAAGTAAATGTTTCTTCATGGGATTATCTTTAGAGTTAATACAAAAGCAAAAGTAAACAAAAAAACAGCTCGACTGATATTCAAGCTGTTTTTTCAAAGTCGGGATGACAAGATTCGAACTTGCGGCCTCTTCGTCCCGAACGAAGCGCGCTACCGGGCTGCGCTACATCCCGAACCGTTTTGCGCTATAGTGTGCAATTTGTTGGCCAGTTTTTTTGAAAAATGGATAAAACTGCTTTTTGAAGGCATGTCATTCCTACGATGATTGGTGCGGAGGCTGGAATCTATGCCTTCAAAAAGCAATGATGCCCAAATGCTCCAAAAGGATTTTCAAACCAATGAGAATCAGTATGATACCACCAATAATCCCAGCCGACTTCTCATATTTCGAACCGAAGACATTACCAATCTTCACGCCTAGGACGGAGAAAAGGAAGGTGGTGATGCCGATAATGAGCACCGACGACCATAGCTGCACTTGAATACAGGCAAACGAAACTCCTACTGCCAAAGCATCGATGCTGGTGGCGATGGCCAAAAGCAGCATGGTTTTGAAATCAATGGCACCGTTTTCTTTGCCTTCTTCTTTCTTTCCCCAAATGGCTTCCCGAATCATGTTGGCACCAATGAGAAAGAGCAATCCGAAGGCAATCCAATGGTCGTATGCCTCTATCATTTCCTGAAACTGCGCGCCCAAGAAATAGCCAATCGTGGGCATCAAGGCTTGGAACCCTCCGAACCAGAGACCACAGACCAAAGCCATACGCCATGAAAACCGCTTGGTGGTCAGGCCTTTGCAGATGGAGACCGAAAAGGCATCCATGGAGAGGCCAATGGCAATCAGTAGCAGTTCTAGGAAAGTCATTTGCTTATGGTTTATGGCGCAAAAATAGCACTATTTTTCGCTAATGTTGATAAAAAACCTATTTTTGCACGATGAGTAGAACCTCAAGCCTATAGCCTCATGGCGGAGGGACATCCGCCATCTCCTATGCGTGAGGGTGCCCCCTATCGCTTAGGAGATTGCGGGTCACCTCATTCCGCAAATGCGGAACCGCAATGAGGCTGTTGGATAAGGTTTACTCTTGGCAAGAAGTATATCAACATCATCAATATGAAAAAGACCATATTAATTATGCTCGCCCTGCTGCTGGCTGCGGGCGGCTTCGCACAAGAAAAGAAAGCCAAGAAAGAAAAGACCTACAACGAAAAAGGTGAAATCATCAAGAAGGGCTGGAACTTTGGTCCGCTGCCCGTGGTGGGCTTCGATGCCGACCTGGGCTTCCAGTACGGCGTGTGCTGCGATATCTTCAACTACGGCGACGGCTCACGCTATCCCCGCTACGACTACAAGTTCAACGTGGAGGCCTCGCGTTACACGAAAGGCTCGGGTGTGTTCCGCTTTTACAGCGATATGCCCTATGTCGTGAAAGACACGAAACTCTTCTTTGATGTGACCTATTTCTACGCCAAGAAATACGAGTTCTTCGGCTTCAACGGCAATTTTGCAAGTTCTTTTGACCCCTACGCTGACTTGGAGGACGTGAAGAGTGGTTACTTTTATCTCAACAGAAACCAATTCCGTGTTGTGGGAAGCATGCAGCGGCCTTTCTTCAATGTACCCGGTCTTTATTGGGCAGCGGGATTGGCCTATTACGGAACCAAAATCGCTTCTTTGGATACCATCAAAATGCCTGACTTTGCAGGCCAGTCCACATTATACGAAAACTATGTACGGACTGGGCTTGTCAATTCCGATGAGGCTTCGGGCGGTAATACGATCCAAATCCGCCTCGGTATGGTTTACGACAGCCGCGACCACAATAGCGATCCAACGAGAGGCATCTACACTGAGGGAACTTTGGTTGGAGGTTCGGATGGCCGCAATAGTCACTTCTCCTACACCTTCCTTTGGAGACATTTTGTGCCCTTGTATAAGGACAAGCTGACTTTCGCCTACCGCTTAGGTGCCCAAAACTGCCTCTCTGGAGAGACCCCGTGGTATATGATCAACAATTTGAACACGATGTTCTTCCAAAAGATGTACACCGAAGGCTTGGGAGGCAGCACAACTTTGCGTGGCGTGAACCGCAATAGTGTCATAGGCGAAGGCTTCGCATTTGCCAACTTGGAGTTGCGTTGGCGCATTGTGGGTTTCCAGTTCATCAACCAGAATTGGCAGGTGGGCTTGAATCCCTTCTTTGATGCTGGTTTGGTGACACAAAACTACCGCGATGAAAAGATGAAGGAGATTGATGAAAGGACGCTTTTTCCACCTGTTCCTCAATTGTGTAGCGGCGAAAAAGAAAGGCTTCACATGAGCGCAGGCCTGGGCCTGAAACTCATTATGAACCGTAACCTTGTTGTCTCGGTCGACATGGGCAAGGCCCTCGACAAACGCGATGGAGAGAAATTAAAGACATTTATTGGATTCAATTATATTTTTTGATTTTTCAGAAACAAATCTTACATAAATCTTACATAAATAGGCTACAAAACAATCGGTCGGCGATGAACATTCGCCGACCGATTCTTATTTGTAACAGATTTGTGGTAGATTTGTTTCCCTTTTCTGAGACGCATGCAATGCGTCTCTACAAAGCCACATTTATTTCGCTTTACCTTGGTTAGCGACAGCGGCCATCAGCGCGGCCACCTTCTCGGGATCTCCCAAGAAGAAGTCCTTTTGGAGCTTCATGTTGTCGTCAAACTCGAAGACATACGGGATGCCCGTCGGGATGTTGAAGGCGATGATCTCATCGTTGCTCATGCCTTTCAGCACCTTCACCACACCACGCAAGCTGTTGCCGTGGGCCACCACCAGCACTTGGTCGTGGGTCTCGAAGGCCTTCATGATGTTGTTTTCATAGTAAGGCATCACACGCTCGATGGTGTCGCAAAGAGCCTCGGTGAGCGGGATCTGCTCGTCGGTGAGCTCGGCATAGCGCGGGTCCATACGGGGGCTCTTGGGGTCGTTCATCTCCAACGCTGGTGGACGCACATCGAAGGCGCGGCGCCACAGACGCACTTGCTCGTCGCCGTATTTCTCGGCGGTCATCTTCTTGTCAAGGCCTTGCAGCTGGCCATACGACTTCTCGTTGAGTCTCCATGACTTGTACACCGGCAGCCAGTCCATGTCCATGGCTTCGAGAGCGAGGTTCAAGGTCTTGATAGCGCGTTTCAGATAAGAAGTGAAGCAGATTTCAGGCTTGTAGCCATTCTCTTTCAGCGTTTTGCCTGCTTCGATAGCTTCTTGGACGCCTTTCTCCGAAAGGTCAACGTTGGTCCACCCCGTGAAGAGGTTCAATTTGTTCCATTCACTTTCTCCGTGACGGATTAAAATCAGGTTTTTCATTTTATTCTATTTATTTGATTTTCCTTAGTTTCTTTGGATTGGTGGCTTGATGGATGATTGTAAGAACCTTAATGGTTCTGCTTGTAACAGAGTACACTACATAGAATTTCTTGTATAGAATCACTTTGTATTCTTTTTATCAGTACTCGGCACAAACCTAAACTTTGGATTGGCTTTTGGCAATGATGGCAGAGCAGTAATGCATATCATTATCCCTTTGTGGAATTGTTCAGCAACTTTTTCACCAAACAAAGTTGCTCCATACATTTCAATCGTATGAAGATTGTCAAAAAAGCGTTGTTGGATAAGCAACCGTGGTTTCACAAGAGGTTTTTTGCCTATATATTTTCTGCCCACCATTGCGAATGCCTTTCGTTAAACTCTTCTAAAGTCATACTTCCCGATCTTTCAGCTCTCCTTATTTCAGCCTGAATATCTTCCTCTGTTACCTCAACATTGGGATCGGGGAAAAGCCAATTGATTTGTTTTGTCTTGGTAGTTGCCATTGTCCTCATTTTTCTGCAAAAATACAAACTTTTCTGGATTTGGGTAACTATTCCATTTTCTTTCTCTCCCGATGTCGTTTCGGCTGCACTTCTTGGACTTCCTCTTCAGCAGCAGCCTCTTTCGGGGTCTCCTTAGGTGTCTCTTCCACTTTTGGCATCTCCACTTCAACGCGACGGAAGATGTCGTCCTTGTCCTTGGGACGAGCCTCATCGTGCCACTTGAAGCCGGGTAAAAATCGGTTGCTCTCACTGAGGTCTTTTTCGGGATACATGGTTTCGTCGATGTCCTTGAACGACTTGATGATGGAAACGCTTTGTTTCTCCATCTCAATGACCATGGTCTCCGACTTCGACACATCTATTCCTATGGCTCCTCCATCATCGTCACGAATCCAATAGATGGTCTCAGCCTTGTCGCCGTCCACGTTCACCCGATGAATGTCACCATTTCTGAACCGGGATGTGATGTCTTTTCCCTTGATTTGATTATAGCCTTCAATGGAGTCCTTCGAGATGATGAAGGCGTTTCCTTTTTGCAGCACCCAATCCACGTTATGGTCCTTGAGTTTGATGTCGATATCAACGCCCGTCAGTTGGCTGTCCTCTGCCCACAAGACCGGTGCCACGCGCATCTGGATGATGGAATCGGCTTTCAGATAGGTCAAGGTGTCGCATTTACCTTGTAGGTCCGACTTGAAGAAACGTACATTGCGGCGGGCGATGAGCTTCTCGGCCTCCTCTCTTTGCTTATTGAAATACATGAACAGCGTGTCGCCGTGGATATAAAGCGAGTCGCCACCGTCGTAGCTGATGGCGTAGGCACTATCGGTAGCAAAGGATAGGCCTTTATTTTCCCACATCTCCACATAGTCGCCGCGCATGATGACTTGATAAGAGGTGTCGATCATGTCTACTTGGCTGAAAGCCTGTGCCAAGCCTCGGTTACGGTCGTAAAAGATGGAGTCGGAACGCATTTGTTGCGTCTCATTGTGCATGTATGGCCTCCTATCGAGAAACACATGGTCTTCATTCACAAGATAATAGCCATGCTTACCCTCCAATATGTTTTCCTTGTTGATGATGGTTGTAGGCCCTTCAAACCACATTTTTTCGATGTCGGTGTTATAAAACAGAGTGTCAGTATACATCTGGTATTTAGGGCTATAGACCTCAACATTCTCGAAAAAAGAGAATTCCTTCAATCGGTCGCGGTAAAAGCCATAATGGCTTTTCAAGGTCTTGTCGCCACGTACAGTGGTAGCACTGTCGGGATAGCTCGCCAGATGCAGGTTGCGATCGTAGGTCAAGTACTCTGTGTAAAGGTTGGTGGAATCGTCACGCAAATGCACATTGTCGTGGAACTCGGCAAAACGGCGATCACCATCGTAGTTCAACAAGTCGCTGAAAATCTCCACGCTGTCGTTGACGATGATGTGAACGTTCTGATAGGCGTCGAAGCTGTTGTTCTTCTGGTAATAATAGGCGCTGTCGCAGAAGAAATAAGCCGAGTCGTGACGCATCTTTACGTTGCCGATGAGACGTTGCACGTCACCCATGCTCTTCGAGTAGGTGGCCTTGTCGTAATGCAAGATGTTGATGCGGGTCTTCTTGCGTTGCACGGTGTCCTGCTCCTGTGCCACAAGCGTTTGCGACAACAGAAGGAAAAACGATACTATGAGCAACAATTTGGCTTTCATCTTGTTCATTAATGCCGCAAAAATACGATTATTGTACGAAATGGGCAAAAAAGATGTGGAGACGGTGTGCACTCCGCCTCCACAAAACAATGCATTCAAGATGATTACAAATTACATTGTCGGTTTTTCGGTAGAGACGGTGTACACACCGTCTCTACAAATGTAAATTACATGGTTTTCGCCCACGTGTCCTTCAATGCCACGGTGCGGTTGAAGACCAGATGTCCTTCCTTGCTGTCCTTGTCGACCGTGAAATAACCGATGCGTTGGAACTGGAAGTGGTCGAGCGGCTTGGCGTCGGCCAGGTATTCTTCCACGTAGCACACGGGACGTACCTCCAACGAGTTGGGGTTCATCATCTCCTTCATGGCTTCGAGCGGAGTCTTGCCTTCGCCTTGCAGGCGGGCCAGCTCGTCGCGCGGGTTCTCCACCTTCCAGAGTCGGTCGTACATGCGCACCTCGGCTTGGAGACAACGCTCGCAGCTCACCCAGTGGATGGTACCTTTCACCTTGCGGTTGGCACCCGGCATGCCGCTCTTGGTGTCGGGGTCGTATTCGGCATAGACCTCCACGACCTCGCCATTCTCGTCCTTCTTGCAGCCCGTGCACTTCACGATGTAGGCGTTCTTAAGACGCACCTCGTTGCCAGGGGTCATGCGGAAATACTTCTTCGGAGCGTCTTCCATGAAGTCTTCCTTTTCGATCCACAGCTCACGGCTGAAGGCAATCTTGTGGCTGCCTGCCGTTTCGTCTTCAGGGTTGTTGATGGCTTCCATCTCCTCAATTTCTCCTTCGGGATAGTTGGTGATGACGAGCTTCACCGGGTTGACCACAGCGGCCACACGGTTGGCGGTGGCGTTGAGGTCCTCACGGATGGCACTCTCCATCAAGGCAAAGTCGTTCAAGGCATCGTAGGTGGTGTAGCCAATCTTGTCGATGAACTTATGGATGCCACCAGGGGTGTAGCCACGACGACGGAAGCCGCAAATCGTGGGCATACGCGGGTCGTCCCAACCGCTCACCAAACCCTCGTTGACGAGGACAAGCAGATTACGCTTGCTCAGCAGGATATAATTAAGGTTCAACTTGTTGAATTCGGTCTGACGCGGACGGTTATCATCCATGTTATCACCCTCGCCACGGATCTCCTTGAGCCAATCGACGAAGAGGTCGTAAAGCGGACGGTGCACCACAAACTCCAAGGTGCACAGCGAATGCGTGACACCTTCGAAATAGTCGCTTTGTCCGTGGGCGAAGTCGTACATCGGGTAGGCGTGCCACTTGGTGCCCGTCCGGTGGTGCGGGGTGTCGACGACACGATAGATGATTGGGTCGCGGAAATGCATGTTGGGGTTGGCCATGTCGATTTTGGCACGTAGCACCATCTTGCCCTCTCCGATTTCACCGTTGTTCATCTTGTGGAACAAATCGAGCGATTCCTCGATGGGACGGTTGCGATAGGGACTTTCGATGCCAGGCTGCGTAGGCGTACCTTTCTGGGCAGCAATCTCTTCCGAGCTCTGCTCGTCGATATAGGCTTTACCTCTTTTAATTAATTCTATGGCAAAATCCCAGAGTTGCTGGAAGTAATCGGAGGCGTAGTATTCGTTGCCCCACTGGTAGCCAAGCCATTGGATGTCCTCTTTGATGGCGTCGACATACTCCATATTCTCCTTGGTGGGGTTGGTGTCGTCGAAGCGCAGGTTGCACACGCCGCCGTGTTGTGCGGCGATGCCGAAGTCGAGACAGATAGCCTTGGCATGGCCGATGTGGAGGTAACCGTTCGGCTCTGGGGGGAAGCGCGTCTGTACGCGTCCGCCGTTCTTGCCGTTGGCGAGGTCTTCTTCCACTTTCGCTTCAATGAAATTGAGCGACTTCTTTTCCGTTACTTTTTCTTCTTCAGGGTTTGTCATAGTTCAATTAGGATTAAAAACAAGTTGCAAAATTAATAAATTGTTCAATACATTGAAAAGGCTTTTATGTTTTTTGATTAGGTTATGGGACGTGCCGAGGCACGTTATTCTATTTCCCTCACATACGCAGTTTCGCTGCTGTAGCGTGTCTCCGACAGGCCGAGTACCAGCATCGGTTGGGGCATTAGCACCTCCAGTAGTGGAGAGCATGACCTGACGATGTAGCGTGTCTCCGACACGTTGAGTACTAGCATCGGCTGGAGCACTAGCACCTCTAGGAGCGGGGAGCCATGACCTGGCACAGTAGCATGTCTCCGACACGCTGAGTACCAGCATCGGCTGGGATACCAGACACTCCAGTAGTGTGGAGCCATGACCTGACGATGTAGCGTGTCTCCGATAGGCCGAGTACCTGAGTCAGCTGGGGCACTATCTCCTCCAGTAGTGGGGAGCATGACCTGTCGATGTAGCGTGTCTCCGACACGCTGAGTACCTGAGTCAGCTGGGGCACTATCTCCTCCAGTAGTGGGGAGCATGACCTGTCGATGTAGCGTGTCTCCGACACGCTGAGTACCAGCAGTGGCTGCGTCTCAGCCCCACACTGCATGTGGGGTAAATAGGATAGTGTGTCTTCGACACACGAAAAAAGCCTGCTGAGTTTCAGCAGGCTGGTGAGGTACCTGGCGGACTCGAACCGCCGTCCCCGGTTTTGCAGACCGATCCCTAACCACTCGGGCAAGGTACCCTTTTGCGGCTGCAAAGATACAACTTTTTGGTGAACCACAAGGCTTTTCCGTGAAATTTTTTAAACCAGGCCTCGTGCCGATAACTTTAGCCAGTTCCAAAAAAACAAAGCCAAGACAAGAAAACCACAATATACATAGAAGATTTTCAGGTCTTTATGCCGCAGATGGGTCATCGCATAGGCGGCCATGAGTATCAGTAAAGGTATGGCTGGTTCGTGAAAGCGCTCAGAGTTGGCTGCAAAGGAAAACATAATCAGAGCCAAATATGATAGTTCGTATGTACCTATCAGACTGAAATCACGCCATTTTCTTTGCCGAATAGCAATTACGATGGCCAACATGGCAAAAAATGCCAAGAAATTCTTCACGTAGGTGCTGCCATGGATCATCTTGTTGTGGTCGGGACTTTCTTCCACCATGGGTGCAAATGGCAAAACAAAAGCTCCAGGAGCTAAATAATAACTCTTGGCCAGTTCGCTGTGTTTCAAGCCCATTGACTCGTATCTATCGGACTGATAATTCAAATCCATGAATTTTTGTTTATAAATAATCGTCATTTCGCGCCCAATTGGTGAGAGGAGGAACAGGAAAAAAACTACTACAGCACTCGCCACAGTGATGATTTTGCCTTTTTTGCCCACCAAATCCTTTGATGACAATACTACAAAAACCAAAAAAGCGAAAATCAGGCACATCCCAATAATCGTCCTGAAACCGAATGTCAGACCTGTCAATAAAATTGGAACGAAAATGTTCCAGAAGGTATATTTCTTGCTGCGGATAAGATAATCCATGCGTTCAAGGGCGAAGATGGAAAGAAATACCATCTCGGCTTCCTTGGTGTGAAGCCCACACATCTGTATCAGAATAGGCATGAAGACACACATCACCGAGGCAAGTCGACCCGTGCGTTCACCGAAAGTGCGTTTGCCTAATTTGTAGACCACAACACACAAATAGGCATGCATCAAAGCCTTGAAGATGCGTGGAGTCAACAAATTGCGACCAAAAATGGTGTAAATTAGCGTTAACCAAAGCGTGTAGCCTTGGTCGGAATAACCCATCGTGTAACAACGCAAATACTTGAAAACATTGGATACATATCCTTCCCTAACCCACCTGGAACACAATACAGCCGTACCGTGATACCATCTGCTGTCACCTGCTCCATATTCAAAGGCTCTGCCTGTCTCATAGTAATAGTAGAACCCTATCCCGATAGCATAGGCCACGCGCAGTAACAAAGCAACAAAAAACACCTTCAGAAGGAATTGTTTCTGATCATTGTCTTTCCAACGAGGATAGAACACCGCGGTCAAGACAAAGAAAAACAGCACCTCCCCTATTCCCCACAGCATCCATTTCAGCTGTAGGGCATGCTCACGAAATGCCACACTGATGACCAGTAGCGCCAACAGATAAATGCCAATGCCGTAAAACGCAATATATCTGGTCAGTTTTTTCGACATCAGTCCATAAATATCGGCCCTTCACCTTTACGTTTTATGGCCTTTTGCTTAATGATAGCCTTGGCATCTGGATTGATTGTACCAATCTTACGCATATCGGCACGTTCCCACCAGTGGTCCTTATATTCGTGGATGAAACGGAACAGCGAGTCGCTGGCCGTCAACACCTGTGGAGCGTAGTTTTCAGGTGCATCGTTGACCGTTTCAAACTCGATATGTAGAATTTGGTTGATGGGGTCATACTCGTACCTAAAAGCATAATACGCTACCGTATCTTTGTGATGGTCCATCTGCACCCCTGTACCGTCAGCAAGGAAATACATGGTATAACCCGTAGCCGTGTCGTATGGATCATATATCTTATGCTTATATGAATCCTCAATCATCTGATCCATATAGTCTATCCAACTTGTTTTGCGAAACGAAGACCGTGCGATAGACGTGTCCGCCAGGTGAATTGATGACAAAGGAGGAACCACGGAAATCTGCATCTCCCAATTCCTCTACTGTAACGGTGATGGTGGCATCGTTTTTGCCACTCATCGTGCTGATGGTGTACCAATCGGCATCGTCGTTCTTGGTGATGGTCCATTCGCAGTTGGCGGTGAATTCAAACGTCTGAGAGCCAGCATCTAAGTTAAACCATAGGTTGTTGGTGGGTACTTGGATTTTGTAAGTCTTCACGCATCCCGTGAATCCGGCTGCCATAATGAGCAGCATGGCTGCCACGGCCAAAAGATGAATATGCTTTTTCATTTCGGTTAGATTTAAAGTGCAAAAGTACATAATTTTTTCAATATAAGCGTTTTTTCTGCTTTGACTTCTTCGCGGGAGGCAGTGTGTTGGCCAGCATCTCGAAGTCCATCTTGTGCTTGAACAGGTCGACGGCTTTCACGCGGATGCGCACTTCGTCACCCAATTGGATGACGCGCCCCGTGTCTTGTCCAATAACACGGAAGTTGTCGTCGTCAAGGTAATAATAGTCTCCAGGAAGGTCCTCATAGCGTACCAATCCCTCGCATTTGTTGCCTTTCAGTTCCACGAAAAGGCCCCACTTGCTGACGCCTGAGACCAAGCCTTCAAACACCTGTCCAATCTTATCTTGCAGATATTCGGCCTGCTTGTATTTAATGGATTGGCGTTCCATCTCCTCGGCTTGTTTTTCCATCTCGCTTGAATGTTGGCACATTTCCTCGTATTCTTTTTTGTTGACCGAACCTTGACCCTCAATGAGATACCTTTCTATCAATCGGTGCACCATCAGGTCGGGATAACGACGGATAGGCGAGGTGAAGTGGGTGTAGTAGTCGAAGGCCAAGCCATAGTGTCCGATGTTCTCGGTGCTGTAGACAGCCTTGGCCATGGTGCGCAGGGCGACGGTCTGGATCAGGTTCTTCTCGCCCTTGCCTTCCACGTCTTCGAAGAGTTTGTTGTAGGAATTCACCAAAGCGGTGCGGCTGCTGAGGTTCATGGTATAGCCCAAACGCGAGATGAGTAGCATGAACTTGTTTAGCTTCTCTGGGTTGGGCTCATCGTGTACACGATAGACGAAGGTGTAGTTGCTCCACTTGCTTCCAGCCATGCCGAAGGTCTCGGCCACGGTGCGGTTGGCTAAAAGCATGAAATCTTCGATTAATTCATGCGACTCGTTCTGCACACGCACATAGGTGTCAATAGGTTTCTTGTTCTCATCGAGGATGAAACGCACTTCTTCCGAGTGGAAATTGATACTACCTGCATCCATGCGTTTTTCACGAAGTTTGGTCGCTAAGCTGTTGAAGGTCAGGATTTCGTCCTTGTAGTCACCATCTCCACCTTCAATCATGGTCTGTACTTCCTCGTAGGTATAGCGGCGGCACGACTTGATGATGGTCTTGCCAATCCACTTGTCGTAAATCTTGGCATCATCGTCCATCTCGAAGACCACGCTGAACGTCAGCTTCTCCTCGTCGGGGCGAAGTGAGCAGACGTTGTTGCAGAGCTTTTCAGGTAGCATAGGGATGGTACGGTCGACGAGGTAGACCGAGGTGCCACGGTCGAGGGCTTCCTTGTCGATGGCGGAGCCTTTCTGCACATAGTGCGACACGTCGGCAATGTGGACGCCCACCTCCCAATGGCCGTTTTTCATCTTTTGCAAACTGATAGCGTCGTCAAAGTCCTTGGCATCAGCTGGGTCAATGGTGATGGTGAAGGTTTCGCGGAAATCACGGCGTTTTTTGATCTCAGCCGCGCTGATTTTGACCGAAATCTGGGCGGCTTCACGCTCCACGTCTTCCGGGAACTCGATGGGATAGTCGTGGGCGGCCAAGATGGACTCCATCTCCACGTCGTTCTCGCCAGGCTTGCCGAGCACACGGACAATCTCGCCAAAGGGATTGCCCGAGCCATCGGGCCAATCAGTGAGGTGGACGATGACCTTCTGTCCGTCTTTGGCACCGTTGAGGTCGCCACGCGGGATGAAGATGTCAACAGGCATCCAATCCACATCGGGGCGGACGAAGACATAGCCATGCGAAATACTCAACACGCCAACAAATTCGGTATGCTTGCGTTCGAGCACCTCCACAATCTCGCCTTCGGGTTTGCTGTTGTTGCGTTTCGGGAACATGGCCACGCGCACACGGTCGCCATGTAGCGCCTTGTAGGTATCTTGGGCAGCGATGAAGATGTCCTCGCCATCGCCATCGTCGCGCACCACATAGGCCTTGCCCGTTGACTTCATCTCCACCGTACCTTCCACATACTTCGTCTTAGGCCCAAACTGCGCCATACCCTCGGGACCCATCACATAGCTGTAAGGACGCACCTCTTGCAGCAAGCCTTTGTCTTTCAGGTCAATGAGGAGGTTATACACCACATCCTTTCCTGCTTGGTCCTTGATACCCATGATTTTGCAAACCTGTTTGTAGTTTTTCGGACGAAAAGGCTGGTCGGCGAAAATGCCTAAAATCACACTTGTGAAAGTGCTGAGTTTATTCTCGATTTTTTTCTTTTTTGCCATGATGATTTTGAAATTTTCTGCAAAGATAAATAAATCACTCGATTAGAATGTTGATAATTTTGTTGACAAAAAAAATGAGAATTAATTTGTACGGAAATATCAAAATACTCTACCTTTGCAAAACAAGGTTCTTCGGAGGAGATTAATAGGGAACCCCGTGAAAATCAGGGACTATACCCGTAGCTGTGAGCTTCAGAAAACGCCGAACAACCCCCGCCACTGTCGTGGGATGACCTCGACGGGAAGGCAGTTTGAGCGGGAGCGAGTCAGAAGACCTGCCTTGTGAACGATGAGCAATATTCTGCGTTTTAATAACGCAACAAATTGAAAACGAGCACATTATATGAGCAACGGAGGATTGTACATTACCAAAAGGGACGGCAAGCAGGAAGCCTTCTCCCTCGACAAGATCAAAGTAGCTATCAGTAAAGCTTTTCTCGCATCCGGCTTTTATGCCACCGACGAGGACCTCAACGGCATCTTGAGCCGTGTCCGCGTGACCAACGGCATCACTGTGGAGGAAATCCAAAACCAGGTGGAGACTGCCCTGATGGCGGAGCAGTATTACACTGTGGCAAAAAACTACATCCTGTACCGTCAGAAGCACACTGAAGACCGTGAGATTCGTGAGAAAATCGACTTCTTGAGCAACTATGTCAATGCCTCGAACGCCGCCACGGGCTCGAAGTACGACGCCAACGCCAATGTGGAAAAGAAGAACATCGCCACATTAATTGGCGAGCTGCCCAAGTCGAGCTTCATCCGCATCAACCGTCGCCTGCTGACGGACCGCATCAAGTCGGTATACGGCAAGGAACTTGCCGACCGTTACCTCTACTTGCTCAACAACCACTTCATCTACAAAAATGACGAGACCTCACTGGCCAACTACTGCGCCTCCATCACCATGTATCCCTGGCTCAACGAAGGCACGGCTTCAATCGGCGGCAACAGCACCGCCCCCACCAAGCTGCGCTCGTTCTGCGGTGGCTTTATTAATATGGTGTTCATGGTCTCCTCGCAATTGTCGGGTGCCTGCGCCACGCCGGAGTTCCTGATGTACATGAACTACTTTATCGGGCTCGACTACGGCAAGGACTACTACAAGCGTGCCGATGAAATCGTCGACCACTCGCTCAAACCACGCACCATCGACAAAGTCATCACCGACTGCTTCCAGCAAATCGTGTATTCCTTGAACCAACCTGCGGGTGCAAGGAATTACCAGTCGGTGTTCTGGAACATCGCCTACTACGACAAGTATTATTTCGAGTCGCTGTTTGGCAACTTCTACTTCCCCGACGGCTCACAGCCCGATTGGGAGTCGTTGAGTTGGCTCCAGAAGCGCTTCATGAAGTGGTTTAATGCGGAGCGTTTGAGAAGCGTGCTCACCTTCCCGGTGGAAACGATGGCGTTGCTTTCGAAAGATGGTGACGTCATCGACCAAGAATGGGGCGACTTCACCGCCGAGATGTACGCTGAAGGACACTCCTTCTTCACCTACCTCAGCGACAACGCCGACTCGCTGTCGTCGTGCTGCCGCCTACGCAATGAGATCCAAGACAATGGCTTCAGCTACACCCTCGGTGCTGGTGGCGTCAGCACAGGCTCCAAGAGCGTGCTGACCATCAACCTCAACCGCTGCATCCAGTATGCCGCACGCAACAACATGCACTACCTCACCTTCCTTGAGGAGATTGTCGACCTCTGCCACAAAGTGCAGATTTGCTACAACGAGAACCTGAAGGACCTGCAAAGCAAAGGTATGCTGCCGTTGTTCGATGCCGGCTACATCAACCTGAGTCGCCAGTACCTCACCATCGGCGTGAACGGCCTCGTAGAAGCTGCCGAGTTCCTTAAGATCAAGATTTCGGACAACCCGGACTACGAGAAGTTCGTGCAGGATGTGTTGGGCCTCATCGAGCGCTACAACAAGAAGTACTACTCGAAACAAGACGGCCTGATGTTCAACTGCGAGATGATTCCCGCCGAGAACGTGGGCGTCAAGCACGCCAAGTGGGACAAGGAAGACGGCTACGAGGTGCACCGCGACTGCTACAACAGCTACTTCTACATCGTGGAAGACCCCAACACCAACGTGTTGGACAAATTCCGCCTCCACGGCGAGAAGTACATCAAGCACCTTACCGGTGGCTCGGCGCTGCACTGCAACCTTGAGGAACACCTCACCAAGGAACAGTACCGCCAGCTGCTGCGTGTGGCTGCTCGCGAAGGCTGCAACTACTTCACCTTCAACATCCCGAACACGATTTGCAACGACTGCGGCCACATCGACAAGCGTTACTTGAAGGAATGCCCCGAGTGCCACAGCCACAACATTGACTACCTGACCCGCATCATCGGATACTTGAAGCGTGTCAGCAATTTCAGCGAGCCGCGCCAAGAGGAAGCCGCCCGCCGTCACTATGGAAAAATGGAGATGGACAGATGTTAAAGTACGCCAATTTTGATATCGTCTTCCAGGAAGTTCCGGAAGAGGTTACGCTTGCTATTAATATCACTAACTGTCCCAACCAATGTCCTGGTTGCCACAGCAAATACTTGTGGGAAAACAGCGGCAAACAATTGGACACCAACGAGTTGTATCGTCTTGTGGATCAATACAAGACGGGCATTACCTGCGTATGCTTCATGGGTGGCGACAACGAACCGGAGTCGGTCGCCCAATTGGCCAATCAGGTGAAGAAGGACTATGGCGTCAAGGTGGCCTGGTATTCGGGCAAGAACGAATTGCCGCAGAACGTTTCGACCGATCATTTCGACTACATCAAAGTGGGACGTTACGTGGCTGAGCTAGGTCCTCTGGACAGCGCGACCACCAACCAACGCATGATGAAACGCCTGGCCGACGGCCGCGTGAAAGACATCACGGAATGGTTCCGAAAGAACAAGAAAGTTGTTGAGGTAGAAAAAAATCCCGTAGAGTGATCTGCGGGATTTTTTAATCCGTAACACTGTCCATCTTATTCCTTTACAAATCCTTTGCCATTCCAAAGGTATTTCAAGGTTTTGTCGCCGTTGTAACTATTCAATCTGCTTTCTTCCATGCCTGCATAGGTTTCCTCGCAGTCATAAGGATAAAGTTCTACAGTCAAAGATTTTGGAGGATTGAAGTAGAATTGTTGATAGTACCGAGGGACTTCGTCATACATCTTTTTGAAATCGGCAATTTCTTTTTCATATTGGTCTGTTTTCTCTGGATTGAGCAACAACTCCAATTTAGGCGAAGGCAAAATGCCTGTGATGGTATCGCGAACACCGTCCTTATAAGTCCACGTTCCATAAGAATAATTTCCTGCGCAACCTGGTCCTGCAAAAACAGAAGCGGAGACCACAAGGTATCCGCCGTCGTCTAAAGGATAGCAATGAAACTCTTCAGCGGAATAGCAACCTTCACAACCAGGGTCGTAACTGCATTCATACGAAAGAGGATTGTTGCTAGAGCCTTCATAGTCGCCGTCAGGATGCCATTCTTTGAAGATTTGTTCCGCAACGGGCACTGTGTCTACTTCCACGGCAATCGCTGGTGTTTCAACATTAATATTAAGGTTGTCGATGTTGATTTGCGTTTCTCCCCCGCAGGAGAACAAGGCCACTGCCAAGAAGGAAACAATGGGAATGATGTGTTTTTTCATATCGGTTGTTTTTTTTAAACAGTAGAGACGGTGCATGCACCGTCTCTACATAGGTTAATCATTAATCCTCAGGCGTCAAGGCTGCAATCATCTCGGCAATCTTGGCCTTTACCTCATCGACCACATTGTCGGGACTGAGGTCGGCCTTGAAGCTCTTGTCGCGGCTGGCAAACTCGATGGCGTTGCGTTCCAGCGTCTTCGGGCTGACGACGATGCGCAGCGGCACGCCAAGCAGGTCGGCGTCGGAGAACATCACGCCTGCGCTGATGTTGCGGTCGTCATAGATGACCTCCACGCCCGCCTTCTTCAGGTCTTCGTAGAGTTTGTCGGCCACGCGGCGCACGTTCTCGTCGGCGATGCGCAAAGCGCAAATCTGCACCTGCCAAGGAGCGATGGTGATGGGCCATATCGGACCATAGTCGTCGTGGATCACCTCGCAGACCGAGGCAATCAGACGACCCACGCCGATGCCGTAGCATCCCATGATGGGGTATTTCAGCGTGTTGTCACTGTCGAGGTACTGCATGTTCATCGACTCGGTGTATTTCGTGCCGAGTTGGAAGATGTTACCCACCTCAATGCCACGGCTGATGGTGATGCTGTGCTTACCGCACACGGGGCAGATGCCGCCGGCGGTGGCTTTGGCCACGCTGTCGTATTTCACCTCGCCGAGGTCGCGGGCCATGTTCATGCCCTTGTAGTGATAGTTTTCCTTGTTGGCACCTGCCACAAAGCTGTTCAAAGTCTTCAGCGACTCATCGTAGACCACGGTGATGCCTTCCGGCAAACCTTTGGGACCGATGAAGCCAGCGCAGACACCCATCTCAGGGGTGACGGTGGCGGCATGCACCTCGGCACACAGCAGGTTGCGCAGCTTGGTTTCGTTCACCTCAAGGTCGCCACGCAAGAAGACGATGACCAAGGAGTCGTCCATGTTACGCTGATAGAGCACGGCCTTGCAGGACTGCAGGGGTGACTTGTGCAGGTAGTTGCACACATCTTCGATGGTCTTTTGGTCGGGGGTGTAGACCTCTTCCAAAGGCTCGAAGGGATACTCCTCGTTATGGACGATGCAGTCAGCGGCCTCACTGTTGGAGCGGTAGCCACATTCGGGGCAAATCACAATGGTGTCCTCGCCAATGTCGGTGAGCAGCATGAACTCATGCGAAATGCGGCCACCCATCATGCCCGAGTCGGACTTGACGGCCACCACTTGAGGCACGCCAGCACGGGCAAAAATGCGGTCGTAGGCATGGTAAGCCTTGGCGTAGTATTGCTCCAAGTCCTCTTGCGAGGTATGGAAGCTATAGGCATCCTTCATCGTGAACTCACGGGTACGAATCAAACCGCCGCGCGAACGGGGTTCGTCACGGAACTTGGTCTGGATCTGATAGATCATAAAGGGATACTGCGTGTAGCTCTTCGCGGCGTCGCGGGCCAGCTGCACGGCGGCTTCTTCGTGGGTCATACCCAGCACCATATCGATGCCATTGCGGTCCTTGAAGCGGAGCAGCTCCGAGCCAATGCTTGTGTAACGCCCCGACTCCTGCCACAATGTGCCTGGCATCACGACGGGGAACATCACTTCCTGACCATCGATGCGGTCCATCTCCTCACGGATGATGTTTTCGATTTTTTTCGCGATGCGCTTGGCCGGCATGAAGAAGGAAAATAGACCTGTTCCCACCGACTTGATATATCCACCACGCACCATCAGCGCCTGACTGTCGAACACGCAGTCGGCTGGTGCCTTTTTGAAACGTTCGCCTAATAATGTTGCAACTTTCATATCTTGTTGATTTTATATTCTCGTTTTTCAGGCTGCAAAAGTACGGAATTTTTCGGTATGTTATAAAAAATCCCCTTGCTTACAAAGCAAAGGGATTCTTACATGATTTATTGTGACTTTAATTCTGGATCATCACCTTTCTAGTCACCACCTTGCCACCGATGACGTGGACAAAGTACATGCCCGAAGGCAGGTCGCTCACGTCGATGGTACGCTGGCCGTCCACGCTGAAGCCTTTCACCTTGACACCTTGCGGGTTGATGATAACAACGCTGGCTCTACCCTTTTCGTAGTCCGTGGTGATGGTCATTTGACCTCTAGCTGGATTAGGAGTGATGCTCACTTGGAAGGGCTCTGCATCCACATCGGGAAGTTCAGGAACTTCGGTCAGGATGTCGGTATTGTGGCTGTAAGTCACCACCTTACCAGAGACTCTCAAAATCGGGTTGCTGGAATTGTCGCAATCCGGGCAGGCGTTCTGGCCGCTCACGCAGTCGGGATAGTTGGGGTGGCATTGGTCGACATAGGTTGGGTCAAACTCATAGAGCACGTCGGCGTGGCCATTGGCGAGGTAGTCGTCGAGGCTGTAGTCCCATACCAAAGTCATGCTTCCAGGGCACCAACCAGCCCTATTATGTGGCCATGTACCGTTTTGAGGCTGACATCCAGCGGGATTGGGGCTACAGGTTTGCCAGAGATCCTGAGTGTATGTCGTGCCACCGTTGATATTGATATTGTGGTGGGCATGATAGAACTCAGCGGCGTTGCCCGTGTTGTAAGCACCGTTCTGCGTATCGCTCCAGTTATGTCCCGATGTCGTGATTTGTAGCTTGGCCTTTTCGACACAAGGATCAAACTTTACTGTACGGGTGGGAATGGGACACGGGTCTGAATAATCGCCAAAGGCATAGTTACCATACCAAATCTCCTGCATATCTACGTATGGATATTCCGGAGCGCCTTTGGAGTACTCAAAGATAGCGGTGGGGTTGTAGCCGTCACCTGTTGCATATTGTTCGCTATAGTACTCAAATTCCACAAGACCCTGCAGCACGGAGGTGAAGTCGGTCACATCGAGATCGTCAATGCATTCCACACCAAACGGAGTGATGTAACGGCAGAGCTCTACCCATTCGCCACGGTAGTTCTTCACGCGGACGTAACTAATATGGTCGTAGGTGTTGCAGTTACCGTTAACGCAGTTGTGTTCATAATGCAAGTTGATGTAGTTGAAAGCATTGACATGGGTCGGGAAGGCGTATTCGCCATGGTCGGTAAACTGTGAGGTAGTGGCCACCATCTCGCCATTCATTGCAGAAACCACCATGTCATCGTAGTCGGTAGTCACCTCAAAGGTGTTGGATGCCGTGGTGACTTTGCCACCCGTTTGGGTAATGCTTACCGTCAAGTTATAAGTGCCTACGCCTGAGGGGGTCCAGGTGGTGTACCAATAACCGTTCTCTGGTTTGTTGGGATAGTCGGTCTTCAAATACAACTCTTGTCCGTCCACCTCACATTTCACTTGTTCAAACTTGATGGCATTGGCATGATCAATATAGGCGCTCAGCACCACCATCACAGGATTCTCGAAATCGGGCATATACACCTTAGTGCCTTCGTAAGGACGACGGATGGTGATTTCGGGTTCATAGTTTTCGGGATCCACCACATAGAAGGTGCGTGTCACCGTGGGAGCAGGTTGCCATTCTGTGCCGTCGCCAGCTTGGATGGCTTTCACCTTCACAGTGCCTTCCTCACCCGTGAGGGTCAGGATGTTGCCCTCGACGGTGGCGGGGCCTTGGGCGACTTCAAAGGTCACAGGTAGTCCTGAAGTAGAAGTGGCCTGAAGGGTAATGGGCGCATTATAGACCAACTGGTCGGGGATTTCGGCGAAGTCGATGAACTGTGCTGCCAGTCCGCCAGGGAAATGACGCACGGTAAAGTTATCGAAACCACCCCAGCCGCTGTTGAGCATATAGATGTAGTGCCACATGGCAGGATCATATTTGTCGCCACTACCAGGAGTGAGACCAGCATTGACGCCTTGGCATTCCGGTACGGCTTCCCATTCGGCGTCGAGATCGTCATACTTCATAAAGAGGGTGACAGCACCTTGACCATTGTTGGCATCGAGGTCGATGGAGACCTTCCAACGGTACCAATGGCTTTCCGATCCGATAGGCTGGATATTGCTGGTGATGGTGTTGTTGGGCAGCACCACGCCGTTCATGAAGAGCGGATTGCTCGGGTTGACGCCCGTCATCATCAGATAGATGCCGCCATCGGGAATCGTGCTGTTCTCATCGGGATAGACAGGTTCGCAGATAGCGTTGGAAGAAGAGGCCTTACGCAAAGGAGGAAGGACTGAGCCATCGCCGTCGCCGTCATAGCCGATGCCGAAGAAGTCGCCCCACCACTGACGCAAGATGTCGCACTCAAACTCGATGATACCGCCATTTGAGAAGTCGAAACCATATTGGGTGATGTCGTGGGTGGCGATATCACCAAAAGCGGTACCGGAGGCATCCGAGAACACACCGATGGTCTCATCGGCCGTCGGAATAGGCGGGGTAGTGCCCCAGAAGTGACCCATGTAGTCGGTGTACAAGGGAGTGAATGCTCCGTTGCCTGCGTGGTGCACGCGAACATACCAGCCGTCCTGGCCATTGAGGAGATGGTTGGGGTTATCTCCATACTCATAGTCGTTGAAGTCGAAGGTCTTTTCGACTTGGGCATTCATCCCGAAGGAGAAAGCCAAAAGCATAAGAATTAGTGATAGTTTTTTCATAATAATAAATTTTGGATATTGAATATAAATCTTCGAATTGCTATTCATTCCACCAAACTTTGGTCTGCCTCGTGTCGCCATGCGACATCCTTGCCAATTCTTTGGTGTAGTTTTCATAATTGTATTCGATTTCTTTCTGAGGATATTCCATGCGGAATGAAGTCAGCTTGGCATGGTCGGTAGTAGTCGGAGTCGCCATGGTGCGGCGTACCAAAGCCCAAGCTTCCCAAGGCTGACGGAAGAGATTGAGCCAACGCTGTTGATAGATGAGCTCCAGATAAGCCTCGTTAGAATAATCGAAGTCGAAGTTCATATACACAACATTGTTCATCACGTTGGCTGCCATGTTGTTACAGTACGACCAAATATCCAAACTTCCGATATAGCTGGTATACGCTGGATAGAAATAGGTCCAACGGCTTGTGTTTTGAGGCATGTGTGCCCAGAAGAGACAAGACTGGTAGATGCCTTGGAAGAGCATCTGGTCAAGGTCCATGCCCGAGAGGGTGATGCCACCGATGCCACGAGCGCCAATTTCAGCCTTCATGAAGAGCACATCGGCGTAGGTGACTAAAATCTGCGGTACATATTTCTCGTCACGGGTAAGATAGTAATTGAAGGGAGAGAAGAGGCACGAGGGGCCTTTGAAGGTATAGTTACCATCGCGGCTCTGAGCATAGGGAGAACCGCCTTCTGTGGGCGTTTCAAGGGTGCGGATCTGCGGGTAAGGCCGCCAGGCGCCGTCGGGACAACTGTCGTTCTTGTGGCTTGTATCGAAGAAGAGGTAAGCGCGGTAATCATAGATGCCGCTACCATCCAAGTCATCGGTTGAAGAAAGGCAACTCCATACGGTTTCGCCCATACGGAGGTGCTTGTGCTCACGGAACGACCAGTTGTTGTCCCAACTTGTACCCAACACACTGGGCCACAAGCAGATGCCTCCTCCTAAAGAGGAACCTCCCGAAGAACTCAGCTTTGAATACATGAAGTTGTAGGCATCCACCAACAAAGGCGTGGCATAGTCGGGATCCTTGTCATACATGCGCAGGCCGTGACGCAGAATGAGGGAGTTGGCAAACTCGGACCAAAGCGTGTAGTCGTTGTTGAGCAACACGTCGTACGGCAGCTTGTAATAATCATTGCCTCCGGTAGTGGTGACGGAGTCGGCATGCAAGAGGTCGCGCGACCAAACCAGCTCTTCCAAAAGCGATTTGTAGATGCTCTCTTGGGTATCCCATTCGGGTTTCATCGTGGCTTGCGAAGAGGCGTTTTCCCAAATACGGCCAGCTTGCGTGTAAGGCATGTCGCCAAAGACGTCGGAGACCTTGAAAGTCTGGTAAGCTTTCATAATGTTAAGTTGGGCGCGCGCTTTGTCGCATACGGCATCGTCGGCCTGCTCCTCACAGTAAGCATCGAAACGTCTTTCCAGCTCACGTATGTTGGACAGCATCAGGTAATAGCTCGACCAAAGTTCCGTAGTTCCTATCTGCGAGTTACCCCAGGACTCTGACGTCAAGGCGCCAAGTTCCGTTTCGGGATACCAAATCTCGTTTTGCAGGTAGAACTGCTCGTTCATGCTTTGTTGCAACGAACCCACTACACCGTTAAACAACGCTTCGATAGTCGTTTCCGGCGGCGAGAACGGGTCTTTGTTCATCTCTTCGAAGCCTTTCGTACATGAGGCAAAAGCTATTGTTGCTGCACAAATAATAAATATGTTTCTTTTCATAGTGATATTCTTTTTTGTCACAAAACCTACAAAACTGCCAAAACTATTTTCAGGGTTGGAAAGCGACCAACCGGTCCGCTTTCCGGCGGCGACGCGGTTGCGCGCCGCCCTGCTGTTTACTTTAAGGTTTTGCATTGTTTTGAATGTTTTGTGATTTATAAATTGACTTTAAGTGTGACCATAAACGACCGTGAGCCAGGATAGGAGGCATATTCGAGGCCTTGGGCGTTGCCCGAGCCTTGGGTGCCTTCAGGATTGATGTTGTCGGGCAGGGTCTTGTAGAAATAGAACAAGTCGCGACCTACGAGGGAAATAGAGGCCTGCTTGAAGAGGTTCTGCTTATCGAGCCACTTGCGTGGGAAGTCGTAAGTCAACGAGAGTTCACGCATTTTGATCCAGGTGTTGTTCACAATACCAGGAGTGCTGAGGATGTTGCCCCATCCGCCGAAGTTAGGCATGTACTTGTAGAGGTAATGCACCACATTATCATTTTCGACGGCCTCACCTGTCTCAGTGTTGATGCAATAACCCGGCAAGATGATACCATAATTGCCCAGCAGTTCTCCGTTTTCGTAATAGGGCAAACCGTTGCCGTCGCGTTCATAGAGTGTTTCGAGGCTTTGTCCTGTCTGCATAGCTACTACATAAGAAGCGCAATAGATTTGACCGCCCAATTTGGCATCGACCAAAGCATAAAGTGACCAGTTTTTATAGGAAGCCCTCAGGTTGATACCACCTGTCACCAAAGGAGCACAGTTGCCAATCGGCACGCGGTTGTCGGTCTTCAGATAGGTGGTGCCTGTTTCGTTCAGCAGCGGCATCGGTTTGCCGTTTTCATCGTAGAACGGACCGACGACAGAGCCATCAGGCATAGTGTACTCATAGACATAATCCCATCCGTAGATGGTGCCGTACTCCTCCCCTTCTTCCACGGCGATGGCGGGACCGTTGGAGCCCCAAATCTCGGAAAGCAGGTACATATTGGCACCCGACAGGTCGACAATCTTATTCTTGTTGCGTGCCAAGTTCAAGCCCACTTGAACGCCGTAGTCTTTGCCTTGAGCGATGTCGTAGGTTAAGATGGCCTCGATACCCTTGTTGGTCACCACGCCTGTGTTGATGGTCACTTGATCGGCACCCGACGAGGGAGCTAGCGGCGAGTGAAGAATCTGGTCCCAAGAATAGATGTTGTAGTAGGTGAAGTCCATGTTAAACCTTGCACCCAGTCCGAGGTCGAAGCCCAATTCGTAGGAGCGTTGTCTTTGGGGTTTCAACTCCAAGGGCGGCACAGTGGTTGGCAAAGTGGCCGACAGCTGATGTCCGAAGGAACCTGTATTGTAGGTGTAGGTCAACTGGTAGGGCTCGGTGTCACTTGCGGTTTGTGCCCACGAACCACGCAATTTCAGGTAGTTCACCGGACCCCAGTTCCAATTTTTAAATGCTGAAGTCGGGATAAAGCTCAAAGTGGCCGAAGGATAGAAATAAGAGTTGTTGGTGATGGGCAGGGTCGACGACCAGTCGTTACGTCCGGTGATGTCCAAGAACAGCCAATCGCTGTAGCTCATGTTGAAGAAGGCATATATTGAGTTGACTTGTTTCTCCCAGCGCGATTCACCGAAGGTGCGTTCTGTGGCGTTGGAGTAGTTGCTTATAGCATACAGGTTGGCGTATGCCCATTTGCCCGAGGTGCCGTTGAGGCCATCGCGGTAGCCATAATACTGTTCGCCACCAGCCGAGAGGCGCACGTTGAATTTAGAGCCGAAAATCTTATCCTTATAGGCAGTGAGCAGGAAGTCCATGTCACGAGTCACCGAGTTCGACTTGCTCTTGTAATAATAACCGCCCGCTATGCCGTCGATGGTGGTGGGTTTGTGCTTGGTAGTATAGTTGTCAGCTGTCCAGTCCAAAGCCACCTTTGCAGAGGCACTCAGCCAAGGCGTGATATCGTACATCAAACGGACGGAGCCGTACATCTTGTCGCGGTCGAGGGTGGTATTGTTGTTGTAGAACGTCCAGAAGGTGCTATTGTAGATGTATTGATAAGGATAGCCGTCAAACTGATTCATCGTGCCGTCAGGATTCTCGTATGAAGTGACTTCGAGGCCTTTCCAGCTACGGGGCCAGCTGTAGAGCAAACCTTTGTTGAAGTTGCTGTTCGATTCACCGATTTCAGGCGAGTTAAGACGATAGTAGTCCAAATAGTTGAACGACACATCGACCTTGATCTTCTCCGACACATTAATCAAGGTACCCACATTGACCGTAGTCTGCCTCAAATTACAGTTGTCAATGATGGCGTCGGTACGCGAGTCAGTGAACGAGACGCGGACACTACCGAAGTCGCCGGCATTCTGGAAAGCCACGTTGTGGTTCATCGTGTGGCCGTTCTTGAAGAGCATCTTCAGGTTGTCGGGCTGGGGGTCATATTTTCTCACCACGCCGTCCCACCAGAGGACGCTCTCGCCGTTCATCTCGGGACCCCAGCTCTGGGCGCCACCATAGTAACCAAAGGTGGTGTTGGTGGGCTCGCCAGCAGGACCATTGTCGACGCTGTAGATACCCGGATATTCATAGACTTGGTTGCCATTCTCATCCGTCATGCCATCGATGGGCGTCAAAGTGGGTGTATGGAAAGTGATGGGGCCACCTGCACCATATTTGTTCTGCACCGTGCGGTAGAGATAAGGTGTCGTAATCTTGAAACCAGCCGAATAGCTGATGCCGAGACCGCGTTGTTTCGAGCCTTTCTTGGTGGTGATAAGCACCACACCGTTGCCGCCACGCGAACCGTAAAGGGCTGCCGCCGTGGGGCCTTTCAAGATGTCGAGGCTCTCGATGTCCTCTTGGTTGATGTTGTTCAAAGCCGTACCCCAGTCGCGGCCACCGCTCCAGGAGGTGATACCACCTTCGTTCGACATCGGCACGCCGTCGACGACGATGAGCGGTTGGTTGTCGCCTAAGATGCTGTTGTTACCACGGATGGTGATACGCGATGAACCGCCATCGACGCCATTGGGGTTGATGATCTGAACACCTGCCGAGCGACCACTCAGGGCACTGATGATGTTGCCCGAAGCAGACTTGGCAAGCAATTCACCGCCGATTTCCTCGGTGGCATAACCCAATTCACGTTTCTGACGCTTGATGCCGAGGGCAGTGACCACCACATCGTCAAGGGTCTGTGAGTCCAATTCGAGAGTGACATTGATTTTGTTCTTGCCTTTGATGGCCACCTCTTTGGTCTTATAGCCTACAAAGCTGAACACCAATGTGCCTTTGCTGTCGGCATTCAGGCTGTAGTTGCCGTCCATGTCGGTCACCGTTCCGGCAGAAGTGCCTTTCAACTGGATGGTGACACCAGGAAGGCCATAACCGTCATCGCTTGAGACGACTTTACCCGTCACCGTCAGGTTTTGAGCAAGCACGGCAAGAGGTGAAACCATCAGAGCGAGAAAAAGAAAAAGTAGAGTTTTCCTGTTCATACACTAATTGTTTGTTACTTTGGGGACAAAATTAGGAATTATTCCCATTGGTCAAACACCTTTTTTCCGTTTTTCTTGACCGATAACATCATAACTTTTATTTTTGCACTCAAATTAATGTCAAAACTAACGCTTATGTCAGAATACAACCCTGAAGAACAATACTATTCGGAAAAAACCGAAAAAGAAACCGATAAGAAATGTCCCAACTGCGGCGCTACGGTCTTCTTCGACCCCGCTTTAGGCAAGATGCATTGCGACTATTGCGGCTACTCCTGTGAGCTGCCAAAACCAGAAGAAGGCGGCGAAATCTGCGAGATGGACTTCGAATCGGCCCTGCACACTGAAAGCTTCGACTGGGGTGAGAAAAAGAAAGAGGTGCAATGCAAGCAATGCGGTGCGGTGACGGTCTACGACGCCCTCGAAACCGCTGCGGTGTGTCCCTTCTGCGGCTCCACAAGCGTAATGCCTGCCTCTACCGAAAACACCATCGCTCCTGGCGCAGTCTGTCCTTTCTCCGTCACCAAAGACCAAGCAGGAGAACGTTTCACCAAATGGCTCAAAGGCAAGCTGTTTGCACCTAGAAAAGCCAAACAGAACGCCCGACCCGATGCCTTCCAAGGCGTGTATCTCCCCTATTGGACCTATGATGCACAGACCACGTCCAACTTCACGGCACGTGCTGGTTACGACCGCACCGTAAAAGACAGAGACGGAAATCGAAAAACGGTTACCGACTGGCGGCATGTCAGCGGCATCTATCAGGAGTTTTTCGACGACGTGACCGTCATGGCCTCGAAACGTCAAGCCGACTCGGGTGTGCGTGCTTGCGAGCCTTTCGATTTCTCGAAACTGGTGCCCTATTCCCCACAAGTGGTGGCAGGTTTTGTCGCCGAACGTTATTCAATCGGCTTGAAAGACGGTTGGGCATCGGCTCAGAAGACCATACAGTCGCGGCTGTCGTCCAGTATTTCATCCTACGTCCGCAGACATTGGAATGCCGACCGCTCCGATTCCGTTCGTTTCTCGACGCTTTATAGCAACATCACCTACAAATACCTTCTCGTCCCGACTTGGATCTCTTCGTTCAAATACAAGGACAAGGTGTATCAGTTTGCGGTGAACGGACAAACAGGTAAGGTGGGCGGCAAAGCACCCGTCTCGGCATGGAGAGTCATCCTCTTCATCCTTGCCATCATTGGGGTCATCGCAGCTTTGGCTTATCTGCTGTAAACTATCTAGAAATTATTCCAAAAGGTTCTCAAGGTCTTTCATGGCCTTGCGAGCCGACATGCCCTGATGCATCACCTGGTAAGCTTTTTCAGCAATGGGAAGCTGCCTGCGCTGCTCCTCGGGCAAGGATGGCAACATGGCGGAGGAATAATACCCTTCAGCCACCATGGTCATCTCGTTGAGGGCAGTCTTCACGGTGTTGCCACGACCAATCAACACGCCCAACTGACGGTTGCGGCTGTGACTCGAATAACACGACACGAGCAAGTCGCCAAAGAAATTGGACGGGTTGAACTTGGTGAGGTCGTTGACGCTTTGGGGAGACAGCAGGAAATACATTTCCTTGATGCAGTTGGAGACCAACACGGCGATAAAGTTGTCGCCATAGCCCAAACCCATCGCAATGCCCACCATCACGGAATAGATGTTTTTCAGCACAGAGGAATGCTCCAAATAACTCATGTCCCTCAAGCAATTCACCTTGACGAAGGGCGCCTTCAATTTCTCACCTATGACGCGGGCGTTGCCTATGTTGGAACAGGCGAAAGTCATGTAGGTCAGTCTTCCGTGACTCACCTCCTCGGCATGCGTCGGACCGCTGATGCAGCACAACTGCGCATCCGTCAAACCATAGTTTTGCTTCAGATAATCCGTGACAAACAGATTGTCCTTGGGTATGATGCCCTTAATGGCTGACACCACCATCTTGTCTTTCAAAGGGGTCTTCAAGTCGGAGAGATAGCACTTCAAGTAAGGAGCAGGGGTCACCAAAAAGATGATGTCGGCCCATTCCACGGTCTCGTTCACGTTGTCGGTAAGGTGGATGCGGCTCATGTCGAACTCGACATCGGAGAGGTAACGACAATTGCGGCCTTCGGTGCGCAACGACTCAAGCACTTCCTGGTTGCGGACGTACCAACAGACCGATGATTCGTTCATAATCAACACCTTGGTGATGGCTGTAGCCCAACTGCCATGTCCGATAACGGCGCAACGCGATGTCTTTTGGATGAGCGGACCCATGACGTTATTCTCTGTTTGATTTATGCATATTTACGCACCATGTCGGAGTGCAAGAATTCTGTGTCGATCTTTTCGAAAATCCGTTTCTCTTGCTGACCTATCATCTCCAGCAACTCTGACATCTCCCTCAAGGTGATGTTGTCACTTTTCATGTAACGGCGACTGTCGAGCGAGAACTGACGCCATGAGTCGGCATCGGCAGTCATCAGATTGGCACAGTCGGCCAACACTTCACTGCCAAACAACTCGGCGGCTTCTTTGAGAAAGTCGGCATACATGTAACGATGGCCTGCACCACCAGTGCCTGTCGTCTCAATCAACCGATAAATCCAAAGCAATATGAAACCTATCAGATTTTCGGAGAACCACACCTTCCACATCTTGAGGCTTCTGGCAAAACAATGCAGACCTGTCCAACCATAAAAAGGCACAGGCACCCGAAGCATCCGTCGGCACGACTCTTCAAGACCTTGTATTATGGCAGGCTTGAGGTCCATATTCTCGCCAAAGCCTTTAGGAAGCGGATCTATATAGAACATTTTGCCATGAGGGGCTGCCAAACCTGATACAAAACGGCTCTTGCGCATGACATCTTCTGTCAAGAACACGTAGTCGTCGGTGGTTAAACGCGTGTCGGAGTCGGCGATGGTGTAATTCGAGCCCTCTTTGCCGATGACCGTGAGCACATGTCCGTTGAAATTTGACTCGTTGACTACAGGCGAAAAATAGTGCAGACGAGCCACATTGACCACAAGGCCAACCGGTATCTGCTGGTCGACCAATTCATCAAGGGCCTTCATTGACTTGTTGACGCGGTTACCGAATTCCTCATAATGGAAACCTATTCCCATCCTTTCGCAATAGTTCTTTGCAATCAGTCCGGGACGAATACGAAACATCGGCAATTTCACGCCACGCATCCTCAAGAAAGGTGAGTAAACAAAATTGAATCCCGAACCTATGCCGAAGGCCATGGTCTCGCTCATCCCTTCGTAGCCATAGTATTTCAGCATATTCAGAAGCGTACCTGTCTCGCAATGCTTCTTACGCTGATTAGGATAATTTTCTAAGGCCATGACTTTTGACGATTTAGGATAATTTGGCGCAAAAATACGACTTTTTCTTGTTATTAATTCAATTGCTGCTTTTTTCCAACGAAACCATGCCTTTTTTAAACTTTTAAGAAGTTTTTGTATCTTTGCCACTCATTTTGATATGACCTCGCTCATGTCCGCCAATATGAAAGAAAACCTAGGCTTATACGAAACGTTCAGAGAGGCTGCAAAAAAGTATTCCGACAAGGTTGCTTTATGCTATTTCAAGAATGAGACGACGTTCGCACAACTGTTGGAGCGCATCGACATCACCGCCTTGGCTTTCAGGAAACATGGTGTGCAGCGTGGCGACATCATTTGTCTGGCTTTGCCTTCCATGCCCGAGTCGCTGATGTGTTTCTTGGCGCTGAACAAAATTGGCGCCATTCCTTGCATGATCGATGTCAGGTACACGCCCGAAGAGTTTTGCAAAATCGTCGATAGGACACATTCGAAGATGTTATTCGTCATGGGGCTTTATGCGGCTCACTTGGCCACGGCCGATGCCCAACTCAACGTGGAGAAAGTCGTGGTGTGCTCAGGTGCCGATTCCATCCCAGTAGCCTCTTTTTGGTTCGGCGTAGGCGAGTGGTTCAACGGAAGGAGAAAGGTGTTCTGGAAACACAAGAAATTCTGCCATTGGAAAGACTTCATCAAGACTGCTCAAGGCAAGGACGAGACTGAGCCTTACCATTGGATTCACGACGAGATGGCGGCCCTGTTCCAGACCAGCGGCACCACGGGTACGGTGAAAAGCGTGATGCTCTCCACCGAGAACATCATGCACTCTGTGTTCCCCAACCCACCTGTTCTCAACAACCTTTCGAGCGACGACACTGCACTTTGTATCCTGCCTATTTTCGCTTTCTTTGGAGCCAACACCCTGATGCTTCCCTTGTTTCAAGGCATGCGCGTTGTCGTCATCCCTATTGCGCCTCGTGAGGAATTCCTCAAACTCCTAACCCAATACAAGCCTCAACATGTTTTTTCTGTACCAGCCTATTGGGATTTCGTTAACACAGAAAAAGAAGTCAAGGTAGACTTCTCTTACCTCAAATCCATCAATGTGGCGGGAGACATCCTGAACACCGCCTTCGAGAAACGTATCAATGAATGCCTGCACCAAGGTGGCTGCCGCTACGACGTAACGAAAGCCTACGGCATGACCGAGACGGCTGGCGTCATCTCGTTCACCCCGCAAGGCAGCGAAAAACAATACGTACAAGGCTTCTCCGGAAAACCTGTGACATGCTATGAAGTCAAGACCTTCGACGATGAGATTTGCGTCCGCTCGGAGCTGAAGTTTCTCGGGTACTATAAAAACGAAGAAGCCACCAAAAACCTCATACAGACTCATGTTGATGGTAACCCATGGCTCCACACGGGCGATATGGGCTATTTGGATGACGAGGGCAATATCTTCGTCATTGGTCGCAAGAAGCGCATGATCGTCCGCCACGACGGCTCCAAGGTGTTTCCCGTTGAGATTGAAGACTGCCTGATGCAGCATCCCTCGGTGGTAGCCTGTGCCGTGGTACCCATGCAGGACCCCGACCATTCGGAAAGTCATTTGCCCAAGGCGTTTGTGGTGCTGAAGGAATCCGGAACCCAAGTCACCATAAAAGAACTGATGGCCTACTGTGAGGCGAACTTACCAGTACACCTCGTTCCAGCGGCCATCGAGTTTATTGATGCCTTGCCGATGAACGGCAACGGAAAGGTTGATTACAAGAAACTGATCAAAGACTAGAAATTGACGCTGAACGTCATTCCGTACGCCATATTGCCCTGTGATTGCGGAACATTCACGGGCATAATGGACGGCGAGAGGCG
Source organism: uncultured Bacteroidia bacterium (assembly GCA_902767725.1). Taxonomy (GTDB): domain Bacteria; phylum Bacteroidota; class Bacteroidia; order Bacteroidales; family F082; genus Limimorpha. Next base: position 47,925 of record CACXIM010000011.1, read on the forward strand.
ATAGGAGACAGTCGTGGTTGGGTTGTTTTCGTTGTATTCCTCGGCTATTCTGCTGATTTTTCCTCTACCTATACCTTGAAAAGCAAATCCTGCTGGAAGCATCATCATGCTTCCATAAACACATAACCCAATACCTATCACAAGCACCTCACTACCCATAACTTTCTGGTCATAATTGCCTTCGCTAGTCCCCATATAATGTGTTCCAAGCGCAGCTACACCCACTCCTGCCGCAGTAACACCGATTCCGCCACAGATGAGTCCTGTTCCAACTTTGAAGAACCTTCTACCGTGGCCATACGAATCATAAGTCTCTTCGTCAAGAAGTTGCATTAATTCGGCTTCCGGGATGACCACCTTTTCGGTGCCGTTAAGAAAACATAATTTTGATCTTTTGCGCACCATTTCGCCTTGTTCGGCAACGGTACCAGTTTCCTGTGCTATGGCTGCAAAACTAACAACCATAAGCATCAATGTTAATAACAATTTCTTCATAATTATTGATTTTTACGGTTAGTATTTTGATTTCACGTCTATTGGATTAGCATAAATCCCTAAGAAAATCTCCTCCAATTCCGAACGGTTCATGTCGGGATAGTCGTTCATCCAATCCATATATTTTATGAACGTTTCTTTTTGTTCCTTGGTATAATGCTCAGCGTATGTTTCGCTGCCGCTTCGCAGGTCGTGGGCGATGTAATTGTTCGGATGGAGATAGAAATGCGGATTGATGCGGCTGTCCATCAGCTCGGCTACACGCTTGTAGAATTCGCCCGAAGGGCAGTCGTTCAAAGCCTTTAAATCGTCTTCTGAAACCATCGGACAGATATGGAAATGCACATGACCCTTGGGCTGCATGATGCCCGTCAAGATACTGTTGAGGTCTTCGTTGGGCTGCTTTTCGTAATGGCCGTTTTTCTTGGTCAGGTACAGTTCCAAAGTCTTCAACTTGTCGCACGACTCCCATTCGTAGGAAACTGCAACGGGCACTATGTTCAATTCGGCCAATGAAACCACACGGTCGTCGCGACGACTCATGCCGAACATCTTGATGATGGCCGGATCGGTCGCATCGATGCCGTTTTTGGTGCGGCCGTTGCGTTGGGCAATCCATACCGACTCGTGTACCTCGGTGATGACATGACGCATGTATTCCGACATGTGCATCATGCTGTTATAAAACTCCTTGGGTGAGCCTCCACGCTCAGTGCGGAACATCTTGTTGACCTTGCCAAAGTCGATGACAAAAGGATGCGACATCAAATTGCTGCCAAAGGTAATCTGGCAGGTGTTTTGCCCGGCTTTAGTCAGGATATATTGCAAGAACATGGCATCGAGCACGATGTCGCGGTGGTTGGAGACGAAAAGATAAGGCTTTTTCTCGTCGATGTTTTCCAAGCCTGACCAGTCGAATTGTGTGGTGGTCTTTTTCAACAGGGTCTCTATCACCTCTTTCAGCAATCCCAATTGGAATTCCTTCAAGGTTTTGATATTACGGATCCTTTCGCGAAGCGCCTCGGCGGGTACACCGAGATATTGGGCGATGGCAGGAATCACGCTGCTGTCGGCCATGCGTTGCGTGGCAGCAGGGATTTCATCGGCGTTGAAAGGTCTGATATCGTCGAAATTGCTCATTGCCTATTCCTTAAGTCAATGAATTTGATGGGTTTGCGACTCTTGGCGGGATAGTTGATCTGCCTGATTTCGTCCACGGGATGGATTTCAATGGCAGGAGCCACGCGGATGCGGGAGCGGAAGCTGTCCTTCAGCACCTTGACGACATCGAAGTCGGGTTGGTACTTCAGGCCTATCTTTACCACCACATCGTCGGTGCCGGCCTCGCTTTGGCGCACTTCGATGACATAGTTCTCCACATAATCGGTATTGTCCAACACATCGTTGATCGCAGGCGGATAAAGCGTGGTACCCTTCAGCTTGATCATGTTGTTTTTGCGGCCCACAAGCGGCGTGAGGCGGTAGGAATTGCGCCCACACTTGCATTGGTCGACAATCTTGGCAGCGATGTCGCCCGTGCGGAAACGCAACAGCGGCATGGCTTCCACGCCAAGGGTGGTGACCACAATCTCGCCCGGCTGACCATCAGGAACGGGCAAACCATCCTCACCGATGATTTCGACGATAATCAGCTCAGGATGCACGTGACCGCCAAGGCCATACTCGCATTCCGAGAAGGTGGCGCCCATCTCCGTCGAGGAATAGGTGGCAAAGAGTTGCACATCCCATTTCTCCTTGATCTTCTTGCCCAAGAGGTTGAGGTTGAAGTCCTGGTCGCGCAGGCCTTCGCCGATGCCGATGATGCGACGGATGCTGCTGTTCTTATAGTCGATGCCGTGTTCTTCGGCATATTGGATCAGTTTGAGGATGAACGACGGCACACACATGATGGTGTCAGGCTTGATACGACGGATGGTGTCCCACTGCAGTTCGGGGATGCCGTTGCCCACGCGGATGACACCCGCGCCCAACTCACGCAGACCGAGAAAATAAGCCAAGCCCGCCATGAAACGCTTGTCCAAAGTGGTCATCAACTGCACTACATTGCCTGCATGTACGCCAGCGCACTCAAACGATTTCTTCTCGTTGAAAGCCAGACGTTGCAGGTCCTTCTCGGAACAGCCAAAGGTGACAGGGTCGCCTAGGGTGCCCGAAGTGGTGATATAGTCGATGATCTTGTCCTTCGGACAGCATAGAAACTCATCGTTGAAAAGCTGCAGGTCTTTTTTTTCGGTAAAGGGAATCTTCACCAAGTCCTCGATATGCTTAATTTTGTTTATCTGGATGCTGTAACTCTTGAACATCCTTTGATAGTAGGGTGAATGGGCTTCCAAATAGACCAAAGCATCGTGTAGCAAGCCTTCCTGAAAGGCCTTAATCTGTTCTACAGACTGGTATTCTATGTCGTTGTTAATCATCGGTTTCAAATTATTGATTAAAACTTGATTTCGGCGAGCCATTTGAGGAACTCTGTTTTCCACTCACGGCATTCTGCGCTGCCTCGTTTCTCGCTAGCGCCAAAACTATGACCACCTGTTTTATATTGGATATAGCGATGCTCCACTTTTGCTGCGGTCAAGGCCGAGTCGAGGACCACCGAGTTGCGGTAGTCGACCACAGAATCGTCGACGCAATTGACAAGGAAAACCGGCGGACAGTCGGCAGGGATATGGCGTTCCAGCGAAAGTGAGTCGCACATCACCGGGTCGCGGTGGTGTTTCTCGCTCAGCAGTCCACGGCGCGAACGCTTGTGAACGTATGGTTTCACCATCGTCACCACAGGGTAAATGGCACCCACAAAAACGGGGCGTAGGTTAGTTTCGTTGTCGATACCAGCATCTTTCAGAAAATCATGTTCATGGAAAAACGCCGTCGACAAAACCAGATGTCCGCCTGCTGAAAAGCCTAACATTCCTACTTTGTCGGGGTTGATATGATATTCGTCGGCATGGGTGCGCACCCATTGCAGTGCCCGTTGCGCATCGGTAATCATATCGGGGTGTTGACGACCTCTAAAAATGGCCCTGTGGCGGTAAGCAAACGCACCGATACCTGCAACACGGTATTCAAGCACAAAGGCCGAGATGCCATTGCTTTGCAGCCACATCGCAACGGAATCGCCTTCGTTTTTCTTGTCAAGCCAATAATAGCTGCCTCCGGGACAAACGATGACGGCAGTGCCTGTGAGATTTTCATCGGCCAAGAAAGACGTCAATTTGACCCTCCTACCATGGCTGATATCCAATCCTTCCCAAATCTTCACTTGTGCCTTCGTCATCCCTGTTATCAATAATAGACTGAATACGAGTATTATTTTTTTCATCTACCTAGGATTTTCATCACTTCTTCCTTCGAGAGCTGACGGTATTTGTGCTGCATGTCGGCAAAGAAATCCACTTGGAAATACTCCTCGTCGTAAAACGACAGCTTCGAATTGGTGTTAGGAGTACATTCCAAATAAACGATGTCTTCCAATTGCAGGTTTTTTGCTTCACAAATCTGGTCGGCGAGCTTGCGACCGGCGTAGGTCACGGAAGTACCTGGGTTGTCTTGATACAATTCGGTCACGATGACGTATGTCTTGCCTTCCACTTCCCTGATCTTCAATCCGCAAGTCGATTCCATGTCCCATTCGCCTTTAAAGGGAAATATCTCGTCGTAATATTCTGGTGATACTTTCATGAATTCAAAATTGATAATTGAAAATTGATAATTGAAAATTCAAAGATCCGCATTCCTCATTCAGCATTTCTGACTATAAGCTTTTGGCTTTCCGTTCTCACGTTGACATTGCGTTTGCTGCGGTCCACATCACGGCCAAATGATTTGTTGATCAAACGGCGGTCACGTTGACGGTAGGTACCGTCCTCCATCTCACGCAAGGCCACATTGCAGAACAAGCGGAACATCTTTGCCTCTTGACTCTCGCTGGCATAGAAACTCTTCCATGCGTATTCGTAAAGATCCTGCAACTTCTCCGGCGTCATGTGCTTGGGCTGATATACCACCTGACCGGCATTGTAGTGGTCCCAATCGAAGTCGAAGATGCGGCCCTGACGCAACAAGTCGTCGTGACCTTTGGTGTGCGGGAAAGGCGCAAAAATGGTGAACTCGGCCAGATCGAGATCGATTTCACCTAAGAAATCAATCAAGCGCTTGATGTCATCTTCGGTTTGGTTGTCAAGGCCAAAGAGGATGGTGCCTTCCACACCGATGCCATAGTCATGATAGCGCTTCACACGCTCCTTGATGTAGTCGGAGGTGTCATAAACAGCTTGATACACATACCAGGCACCTGCCTTGGCGGCCAGGTCGAGCACTTCAGGGTCGTCTTCGATGGTGTGGCTGATCCATTTCTTTTTCAGTGGTGCAATGGCACGGAAGAGGTCCATTTCCCACTGTTTGTCTTGCGCCAATGAGTTGTCGACGATGAATAGGCGGTTGTTATCGATGCCCGCCATGTCTTCCACCACCTTGTCGACAGGACGCGGACGGAACTTACGGCCTCCTAGATAGGAAACTGCGCATGGATAGCAGCTGAAACGGCAGCCACGACTTGCATTGAAGAGGTCGACCATCTGCACACCCTTATGGTTGTATAGGTCACGCTTGTAAAGGTCGCGACGGCAGGGGCCCACCGTTGCAATATCCGGCATGTTGCCGATGTAATTGTATATCTTCTTCAGGCAGCCGTTCTTCCAGTCTTGGATGACTTGCTCCGAACGACCTTCCGACTCACCCAAAAACACGCTGTCGACATGGTTCACCATCTCCTCGGCGTGCAACATGGTAGAGATGCCACCAGCTAAGACGGTTTTACCGCGTTTGTGGTATTCGTCTGCAATGGCCCAGCCACGTTTCACCTGCGTGGTAAGCATCATGGAAAGGGCCACAAGATCGCACTCCTCGTCAAAATCGATAGGTTCCACATTCTCGTCGGTGAACGAAATGTCGACATATTCAGGCAAAGTGGCAGCAAAAGCCACAGGGCCATGAGGCGGTAGGTTGAATGTCGTTTGGCCCGGTAGTTTGTTCCACTTCGGATAAATAAGTTTCAGTTTTATCGTTTCCATTTCATATTGTTGAATCTGCAAAAATACAAAAAAAATATATGCTATTCAGTTTTGTTGATTTTGCGGACTATGGCATTGGGCTCCAAGAAGGCCTCCGCCGTCTGTATCGCGGTAAGTGAAACACCGCATAGACCATGAATATTAACGTTTTGTCCCGTCAAAAACAGGTTTTTAACTTTCGTGAAGACAGACATTTGCGAGAGCATGATGTTGTGGCTGTCTTTCAGGAAACCGTAGTTGGAGCCTTCCTTGTTGCCGTAATAGTCGCGGATGGTGAGCGGCGATGAGGCCATTACGAAATCAATGCCGTCGCGGAATCCAGGATGACTTTTTTCCATGAAATCGAGCACCTGCTCGGTCATCTGCTGTTTCCATTTTTCGTAGGCCTCTCCCCTATGACCCACCTTGGTATCATCCCACTGTTTAACCCATCCGTAGTCCATCTCGCCGATGATCACCATGGTCTCGGCAAACGCACCTTGGTTTTCAACGGCTGGGGTGTAATACATCAGGCTATTAGGCCAGTCTTCCTGCCGCAACACTTTGAGGTTGAATTGCGAATCGTACCTTGAAAGACAATAGTTGGTGTGGTTGACGTAGGGAAAAGCTTTTTCCTTGAATTTCACGTAGACCTTGAAACTGGAATACGTTTCGGGAATCGATTGCAGCCTTTTCCTGAACGAAATCGGGAAAGCCTTATCGCCCACCAGATGTAAGAGCACGTCGGGGTGCACATCCGAGATGTATCCATCGGCACGATAAGTGTGGCCTTTTCGGGTGACCACTTTCTTCACTTCGTGGTCTTCCACCTCGATTTGAATGACTTCTTCGTTGGCAAGCACTTGTCCACCAGTCTCTTCTATGACCCCTTTCAACAAATCCGCCATCTGTTGACTGCCACCGACAAACTGGTAGGTGCCACCGATGTGCAGTACACCGAGCAAGGCAGCCATGAAAGCAGGTGTCGTGCCAGTCACCCCACCGAAGAGCGGACTGATGTAGGACAACAAGCCTTTCAGTTTCGGGTCTTTGATGTAACGGTCCATCAACTCATCGTAAGGCAAAATGGCGTCTTCCGACACCGACATGAACATCTGTGAGGGTCTTTCTCGCAAATAGAACAGATCTTCTTCTTCCGAAAGGGCATACATCTTCTCGACGTATGCTTTGATGTTGTCTTTTTCACTGGGGAAAAGTTCAGCCAAATAGTTGATATATTGTTCTTTGCCTCGAGGAAGTCGATAGGAAGTACCATCCTCAAGCACCGTCACCACATCGTAGCCGTCCTCGTCCATGGCGCGAAGCGAGAGATGATCCATAATACCGAGATAGGAAAAGAGTTTGCGCAACTGTCCCACCTCGTTGAAACCACCAAACACGTGCATGCCCGTGGGGAAACTGACGCCTTTTCTCTTGAAGTTCTGCAAGCCGCCACCGATGATGGTGTTTTTCTCCAACACGGTCACCTTAAAGCCTTCTTTGGCCAACAAGGCACCCGAAACGAGTCCGCCCAAACCGCCGCCAATAACGACAACGGTCTTTCGGTTGGCTTCCACCATCTGTTGCCGCACCTTTTCTTCGCCCAACAGGTGTTGACACACCGTCATCGTGCCCACCAACACGCCTAACATACCGTGCGAATTGATGTTTTGCCCCACCAGAAGCAGGTTGGAGACTTTGGTCTTGAACGACACCCTGTCGGCAATGTTGTTCACTTTTTTGGCAAGGCCGTAGATGGAGCCTTCGGGCGTCAGCGTATAGTCGCGATAAGTCAAGGGGGTGGCGGCATAATAATCGGCCAAGGATTCACGGAATCCAGGAAAGTCTTGTTCAACGGCATCGATAAGACGTTCGGCCATGTCGTGTTTGAACTGTTCGTAGTCCTTGCCCCTGTGGCCAATGGACGTTTCGCTCCATTGCTTCATCGCATCCATTGACATATAAGCCAAAACGACGCCTCCGCGGGCGGTCTTGGGATGAGGCTCATGGCAATGGTGCATATAGAGATAACCTTGGGGCCAAGTGTCGTCGATCGTTCCGCTCATCTTCCAAGGCGAATCGGTGTGGAAACCATAGAAATTGGAGTTGTTGTAAGGCATCGCCCCCTCCTTGAAACGAAGGAAGAGCGAAAACACCGAGACGGTGTCGGGAATGCCCTTAATCCGTGATTTGTAAGCCTCAGTGAAGATGCTAGGCTCCACCAAATTCACCAACTGCTTAGGATTGACATCCGAAATGACCACATCGGCAGCGAAGGTCATGCCGTTTTCAGTAACCACACCCGTAGCTTTTTTTCCTTCCACCAGAATTCGGCTCACCTTGTGACGAGTTAGGATGGTGCCGCCATATTGCTCAAGCACCTGACGCAAGGCCTTCACTATGGCGTCGCTGCCACCCACGATGCGAAAGGCGCTTTTGTTGTAGAAATCGAAGATGAAAGCATGGGTGGCAAAGGGTGTATTGTCTTTTTGGGCCGCATAAAGCGAAAGGTTGCCTACCAATACCTCACGCAGCAATGGGTCGGTGATGGTTTGATCGATTACCTCGCTTAAACTTTGATACAGCAACTTGTCGTCTATAAAACGGCTCTCGGCAACGCACTTCTGCAAGTCTCGAAAAGGTGACAAACCGGCCACATGCTCCACCAGGTCGCAATAGCGCTCAAGGTTCTCCCTTTGCGAAGAAAAACGCTGTGCAAACTTTTCAATGAAAGCCTCGCGACCATTGGGAAAAGCGAAACGCTCACCATTCAACGCTACTACATCGTAAGCTTGCGTATCCAACCGATTGAATTGGACTTTATCCTTGATTTCGAGATAATTGAAATAATGCGAAAGCACCTGGTCGTCGTCGAGACTGCCAATGAAATGCATCCCCGTCTCAAACTTCACTCCGTCGCGAGTGAAGCATTGCAGACAGCCGCCCACCTGTGAGGCCTGCTCCAAAATAGTAACTTCATAGCCGTTTTTCGCCAAGATGACACCTGCCGAAAGACCGCCTAAGCCGCTCCCTATGATGATGCATTTCTTCATTTCAAAAAATCTTGTGTTTCAATAACATACTCACATTGCGGAACCGCTTCGCCATGCTGCACAAAATGCAAGTTCTCGGGGATATGGCTGCAATGCGAGGCTAACAGGAACTTGTCTTCATCCGCCTCAATAGCATAGACCTGGGCATCGCGATGCACCAAAGCCACGGTCCATGCTAATTCGCCATAGCCGCTGTTTTGGATTATAATGGACTTCTGTTCCATGGCATCGATTTCTGAAGCCTGTGCCTTGATTTTCTTCAAGTTGCGGCGACATACTCGTTCCACTTCCGGACCTTTGTAGATGTATTTGTAACGCACGAATGGAAGCACATATTCCGTGTTTTCCAATTGGTTTCTGAGTTCGGCAAAATGCTGGGTATAGTAAGCGCGGAACTGCGACGTCAAAGCGCGAGTTTCCATTGTGGCTAATTCTTCGTATGGCTTACGTTGTTCGATCACCACATGCAATTGTCCTTCGCGCAAAACAACGTCCTTTTTGGGCATCACATGGTTGGCACCGTGGATGAAAACAGGCAGAATATCCAGTTTGAGTGACTGTGCCAGTTGGAACGCACCCTTATGGAAACGAAGGATTTCACCCGTCTCGGAGCGCGTGCCTTCGGGGAAGACCACCACGGAATAGCCGCGTTCCACCAAGTTCTGCAAGCGTTCCAGGTTTTTGTCGTAACCGTCCGAAACGGGATAATACTCGGCATAGCGAATGACGAGGCCGTAAATTGGGTTTTTCCACACCCAGTCGGTCGTCAGCAACACTACCTTGGGATTCAACATGATAGTGCACAACAGGTCGAGGTGTGACTGGTGGTTAGCGATGATGACGGCAGGTTTTTCAAAGGTTTCGCCATATTTGTTGTCCAAATGGAACTTCACGCCAGGTAGCAGTTTCAAAGCGATGCGCATGAAAGCCGCTATCAACCGATGGAAACAATAGCGTTTCTTCTCGGTATTGGGGCCCAATATCATGTAAACCAAGGTAAACGGCGTAAAAATAAAGAACACGAAAACGACGAAGACCAACAAGGATAATAGGGTATAAATGAGTCGTTTCAATGTCAATGGTACCTCACGGAGTTGGCCTTTTTTCTTGGTTAGCCAGCCGAAGACGATGGGCGGAAGGTAGCAGGCCATCAGGACCACAGTTGCCATGCCGATGATGGCAACCTCGGCCAAGGAACGCATGGCGGGATGCTTGGCGAAGATTAAAGTGCCTATACCGATAAACATCAGGATACCACTGAGGATAACACTATTGCGGTAGTTCTTCAGCATCCGCTTGCCGTAGGCGTATTCGTAGAGCAAACCCTCGGTAATGAAGATGGTGTAGTCGTCGCCCTGGCCGAAAATGAAGGTGGCCAAGATGATGTTGATGATGTTGAACTTGATATCGACCAGATTCATGATGCCCAAGATCCAGGCCCAGCCGACTGTCAGCGGCAAAAAGGCTAACAAGGCCAATTCCAGTCGCCCAAACGAGAGACAGAGGAAGAAAAACACCAAGATGCTGCACACATAAAGGATGTAGTCGAAATCGCTTGACAGTGCACTCACCAAATTGTTGCCCACATCGCTGATACTGAAAGCGAAGCCATTAGAAACCGAGGTCCCTGAGCCCGTCGAAGGGCCGGCTTGAAGGGTCGTCATTTCTGGATTGCTTCGTCGTCCCTCCTCGCAATGACGCGAAGCGACCACAAGCCTGATCTGTTCCTTCACCGCCTCCGATTCCTCCATCGGCACCCGCACAAAATTCACCACCCGAGCCACCGAATCGTGCTGCAGCATATAGTTGCCACACAAGGGGAGCAGCGGCTCCATCTCGGTTTCGGCCAAAGGCTGATAGTCCTTGGTGATACCCTCAATAAATGGGGCAAAAGCGTTTTCTGTGAAACCTGCTTTCACCGCTTCAATCTTGACTTGCTCGGCCAAGTCAGCATGGCGTTGCCAGAACGCTTGCCACAACTCCAACGACTTCTCTTGTCTTTCCACAGAAGGCAACAAACCATCCATGCCTGAGATGCTGTATTCCACACTATCGGGAATCGAGTGTTTCAGTTGGGCAATGATGCTTTCGTTTTGCTTGATGGCTTCTTGAAAATCTGTGGCTTCCGAAACCACATAGATCAAGTCAGTCTCCCCTTCTTTTTGCAACGATTCGCTCAGCAAGGCCAAGTCTTCCTGCTCTTGGCGGGTCATATAGTTGATGTTGTGAAGGTCGGCATCAAAAGCGGCTTCTTTACCGAAATAACCGAGTATCAGTGTGATGATTACCAAAGGCCAGAAAGCGTAGAGCTTGACTTTGCGCCACCATTCCGAAGGGGCTTTGCCGTCATCGACGAAGAGTTTCTTGGTCTTTTTCGGCACCACGGCAAACAAAGGCAGGAAGACCATCACGAAGAGTATCGTACCCACCAAGGTCAAAGCACCAAAGAGCCCCAAGTCGCGCATGGCTTCGGCTTTCACGAAGACAAGGCAGGCAAAGGCCGCTACGGTGGTGATGTTGCCGATGACCAAAGGCTGGATGACATCCTTCAAGGCCTCGCGTTTGTTGGGCTCCTGCTTGATGTGGTCGAGGTAATGCAAGGGATAGTTGACCGCGATGCCCACGATGACCGAGCCGATGCCCACCACGATGATGGAGATGCTCGTCTTGAACAAGGCGATGACCGCCAAAGCAAAGATCCATCCGAAAAGAATGGCGATGCCGAGCCACAACAGGTTGCGCTTGCGCGCCATGGTAAACATCAAAATGCCAAAGATGAGCACCAAAGCCAAGGCAATGGAGAGATAGCTGTCGTGCTTGATTTGTCGCGCATTGGTGACGGCAATGGTAGGCGCGCCGACAGCTGAAATCTTTACCTCTGGATGCTCGCTCTCGGTCAGTTCAGTCACCTTATCGATCAAATCGACGATTTTGGCATTGCCTTGGGTGTCGCTGCCCGAGAAAGGCGACGAGAAGAAGGCAAAGCCTTTGTCGCCGCTTTCGTTGAAGAGGTATTCATCCTCCAAGCGGTAGTTTTGTGTGGGATTGAGCGCATTGAGCCGTTGTAAAGCGGGCGAATAGAGGTTGAGTGGATCTGCCTTGACACCATCCACCACAAAACCAGCCGTGGGCATGGAGAGCATCCGCTTGATGTTGGCCATGCTGGTGGCTACATGCTCGGGATTAGCCAACAAGGAGTCCATGCGTTGGTAGTCAGCTTCGGTGAGAAACAAGGCTTGGTTTTCGCGGATGAAGTCGATGGCGTCAAACACTTGGCTGCCGTCGACACGACATTGCAAGTCGCTGACGATTTGGGCGGTATCTGTTTCTTTCCAATGGCTCTCAAAGGCATCCATGGCCTCCATGATGGCGTCAATGGCCTCGTCGCCAGCTAATTGGGTGGTATCGGCAGAGAAAATGACTGTGATTTGGCCTTGGTTGCCCAAGTCGTTGTAGACCGAGGTGTAGCGTTCCTTTTCGGGGTCGGTGGGCAGGAAGTCGGCGATATTCTCCTTATAGTCCAGACGCAGTGCCGAAAACACGCACAGGGCTGTGACAACCAGCAATAGGGCTATCGAGAAGGCCTTGTGTTTCGACAGGTAGTCATAGATATTGAGGAAGAACTTGTTCATCAGGATTTCTTGTTATTGATCAAGAATGTAGAGAATTTGAGATTTAATTATTGAAAATCATTTGGAATTAGAGAAAAAATCGCAAGCGATTTTTGGGTTTAAACAATTTGTGGATCAATCGCGAAGGCCAACCATAAACAATAGCCACAAGGCAAAGGATAGTATTGAGCACGCTGATGCGGAAGAAGTCCCAAAACGGACGGAAGTGCGTAACACGGTCTTCGGGATATAAAACATTGACCTTGATGGGCACCAAGTCTGTGCCGCGCCAGGCGGAGAAGACTAAGAGCGACAGTTCGGCCTCATAGCGGGCGCTAAAAATTTGGGGCAACCTTTTCAAAGGATACAAGCGATAACCCGTTTGTGTGTCGGGCAAATCGATCCAAGTTTGTATCTTAAACCAAAAGTTCGAGAATTTGTTGGCGAAGCTGTTCTTGCCGGGCATGTTCTCTTGTTTCAGGTTGCGGCTGCCCACAATCAAGGCGCCGGGGTGTTGCTCCAAGGCCTTGACAAACAGCGGGATGTCTTCAGGATAATGCTGTCCGTCGCTGTCGATGGTGATGGCATAGTCGAAGCCCATGGCTTTGGCTTTCTTGAAGCCTTGCTT
>CACXIM010000012.1 GCA_902767725.1 uncultured Bacteroidia bacterium
GGGCGTGATGCCTTTGAGCATCAGCGCGACGGCAATCGGGATGGAACCCGTGGCGCACACATACATCGGGATGGAGATGGCCAGCATCACCAGCATGCTGAGGATGGGCGTGTCGGCAAAACGCAGGAAGAAATCGTCGGGCACGAAAACTGTGATCAGTCCCGCGATGACCAAGCCCAACACGAGCCATCGGCCGATGTCCTGGATCATGTCCACGAAGCCATATCGCAAAGCCTCCAGACACTTCTGCCAAAAACTGAGTTTCGGCTTGTCTTCAGCCTGCTTTTGTATGGCTTCGTTAGGCTCGTTGCGCGTGGCCATAGTCACCACGCCACCACCAAACAAAGCCGTGACAAGCGCCGCCACAGGCCGCAAGATGGCGAAGGGAACGCCCAACAGCGAGGCAGTGGCCAAGATGGAATCGACTCCCGTTTGTGGCGTGGCAATCAGGAACGAGGTGGTGGCACCTTTTGAGGCCCCTTCTTTCCTCAGCGACATGGCCGTAGGGATCACGCCGCAAGAGCAAAGCGGAAGCGGCACCCCGAGAAGCGCCGCCCAAATGACGCTGCTGAAGCTGTTTTTGCCCAGATAACGCCGATACAGGCTGGCAGGCACAAACGAATGCAGCAATCCCGCAAAAGCGAATCCCAGCAGCAGATACGGCGACATCTCATTGACTAAAGCCCAAATTTCACGCATGGTTGCAATCCTTCTAAAATTGGATGCAAAGGTACGAAAATGATTAATTCAATGCTTCGACAGACTTTTTCATCGCACGCTCGGCCAGTCGCATGGCGAGGATGGCGATGGGTAGGGTCAATGCCATGACGACAATCAGCATTGGGAGGTTGTCGATGACGGGTTTCATCAGCTCGTCATAACCGGCAGGCATTTCCTCGACGGCAGCGGCAAGCGAGCCTTCGGTGTCAGTCCACCAATGAAGGGTGTAGGCGAAAAACGAGAAAGCGAAAGGAACGAAGCTCCAGCGGACACCTTTTATCGTGTCGTAGCCTTTCATCTTTCTGAGAATCTCGGCCAATGCGGTCAGAACAACCGTTCCAATGATGTAAGCCAGATCCGCTTCGCCCGCTATCAAGAACAGGACGAAGATGAATCCGTTCAGGGCTGTTGCCGCCCCGAAGCCACGGATGAGGGTGCAGGTATAGAGGTAGATAAAGGCGGACACGCCAAATAAGCGATGGCCATAAGGAAGACTTTTAATACTGTTTTCATAGGATTTCATTTAGATGTTTGACACTGCAAAGTAATGGCCATTTCAAAAAACGTGAAATCCCTATTGATGGGTAATGTCAAGGGATCTTATCCCAAGTTTCGATGATTTTTGAAAATAACAGCCGCAAAGGTTGAGAAAACCCTTGCTGCAGTTAAGTATTCAAAGCTGACTGGGATATTAGTCCATAGCAGCGATTTTGCTTTCGCGGATAATCACATCGGCAATAACCTCTGTCTCATCTGCTGGTTTGATTGTCTTGTTGGCATTCAGCTCGTTCCGATGTGCAATGTTGTCAGGGAAAATCCTGTGTGTGGCAAACTGCAAAAATGTTGTTCTTTGAGAACGAAAAAAAATCCGCAACTCCAAGCCTTCGCCTGAATTGCGGAACATCTTTCATAAACCACTTTTTCAGTATGTAATCAACGATGAAGGTAGTATTTTGTCAACAATCACATAATCGCCTTCGATGTGGAAAATGGCTGTCAACTTTCGCCTGCAAAGTGGCAATGTCTTTGCTTCACTATGGTAGCTTTTCGGCAATTTCCATGGACATTCGGGTCTCATGGTTGCCAAATAACTCAAATCCGATAGTTCGTCCAATAAGTTTTGTGTATATCGTTCGGCATGTTCAGGCCGTGAAACGCTGATGATGAAATCAGCAATAGCTCCAATGTCCAATAGGACGGTTTCGCTCAATATGACTTTCTTTACGGTCATATTTTGCTTTTGACTGCAGCCATCAATTCTTGTCCGAATTGTTCCAAAGAAACATAATTCTTCGGCTGGTCCATATTGCGCATATCTCGTTCAATGGATTCCAACCAATAGGAACGCTGTTCAGGTGTGAGGTCGTCTTGATTTTTTACAAGGTCAATTTCTTCTATGGTGTCAATCATTGGTTCCATCACAAGTTCGTTTTTATTGTGCAAAATTACACAATTTTTTCAAATTTGAGGAAGCTTTTTTCAGATTTCGTTTAAGAAATAGAAAAGCCGCTTCCTTTAATCATGATGGAGTTTCAAAGGAAACAGAGGTGAAGAGAAAAGTACAATTATTCGCAATAAACCAGTATCTTTGCCGAAAATATCCATCATGCAAAACCTCATCATCAGCCCCATCACTATTGAGCATTTGAGCCAATATGGTGTCATCTACGCTGCGGCGTTTTCAGGAGAGCCGTGGAACGACAACTGGTCGGTGGAAGATGCCACCATCCATGTCCGCGAGCTGCTTGAATGCCAGCAGCATTATGGTTTGGAATGCGTTATAGATGGAGAAGTGGCAGGCTTCATTTTGGGCACTTCCATGCTGTTCCATTATGGCCGCACCTTCGAGTTCAACGACCTCGCCGTTGCGCCCCAATACCAACGCCAAGGCATTGCCAGCCGTTTATTGGAGCAATGCCTCGCCGAACTCAAGGCGCAGGGCATTGTAGGTTTTCATCTGATTACTGCTCGCGAGGGTGTCTTGCCCGCTTTCTATGAAAGATTCGGTTTCAAGAAAGAGGAGCGCGTGATGCTGATGGGGAAGGAGTAATAATTGTACAGCCTAGATACAAAACAATCCGCCATTCGAGCGAAGGCTTGAATGGCGGATTTCTCTAAATAAATCAGCGAAACCTAGTTGTGCACAATCACCAAGCGTTGTGTGTTTCCATTGCTCGTCCTAATGAAGTAGATGCCTTCTTGGTACTTGGCAGTCGGGATCACTAATTGCGACTCGTCGGTGTAGAAAGTCTCGACTTTCTGCCCGACAACGTTGTAAAGGCTTACCACGCCAAGGTTCTCGCGTTGGAGGGTAACGCTTTCGTTGGCGGGATTGGGGAACAAAGCCAACGTCGTGCTGTTTTCACTGACGCCGACGGTCATCTCGTAAACGATGTCGACCTCAAAGTTGCCCGCCGAGGTGTTGACATACATCTTTCCTTCGAAAGATTCCTTTACGGGCACATCGACATAGACATCGATAATGATGCTTTGTCCAGCCGAGACAGTCATGCCTTCGGTGACGTCTTGGCCATCATCCATGCATTGTAACGCAAAGATGGGGTCTGCAGTGAAAGCATTGATGGTTACGTCTTCGGCAGTCATGTTGGAGATGGTCAGTTGGCCAGGCTCATAGGTCTCACCATCGTTGTAGATGTGCAAGGTTTGCGGGTTGATGGTCAGCGTGCCTGTGCAGTCGTGAGGTTGCAAGCCGTTCCGTTGCATGGCATTGACCACGTCTTGTGCCGAGAAAGGATAGAGATCCAGCAGTCCTTGGATGGGGATGCTGCGGTCGGGCATGATGAGGACAAGGGTGGGACAGGCTTGGATGCCATAGAGTTCAAAGACCTCATTGCCACCTCCATCCCTTCCGACAGTAGGAAACTCAACGCCGTATTCGCTAGCCCATTGTTGGCAGGCCGCATCACTGTCGATGTAAGAAATCTCGATGTAGAACACATCGTGCATGTTGCAACCCATCTGTGTATATGACCCTGTGATGTAGGGCGAGATTACCTGGCATTGGCCGCAGGTGTAAAAGAAAAAGTCGATGAAGACGGCCTGGCCGCGATCAAGGATTTCAAAAAGGTTGTAGGTCTGTCCGTGGCAGTCGGTGACAGTGAAGTCGACAGCCTCGGTGAGGTTGGTTTGTTGTGCGTGAAGATCTGCTCCAAAAAGCAGGAACGCGAGGAGGATGTAGAGTTTTTTCATGATATGTGATTTTCAAGGTTAAACTTCATGTGACTTGTTCACTATGACCATTGACTATGACCATGACTATTTCCCTCGGAAAGCTGAAGTTTCAGCGCTTGGTTGAGGTGGTCATTGTCATAGTCATAAGTCATGGTCTCGCAGTCTCGTTTCAAAAATATAACCGAATTATGCCCAGTTTTATTGTTTGGAGATGAGTTTCACACTTTCGCCGTTTTCGGTCTTTACGCGCACCGTATAAACACCAGCTTGGTAAGAGCTCATGTCAAGGGTGGTCATGTTTCCTTCCGCATGGCTGTCGTAAACCACTTGGCCGAGGATGTTCGTTACAGTAACATGATTGATGCCTGGTGCAACGATGTTCACATTGTTCGTGGTTGGGTTGGGATAGACGGAGACGGATTCGTTGCTTTCGCCAATCCAATCGTAACCATCGACATAAATCCATGCTAACCAGCTATAGGCCACGCTGCTGACAGAAGCCACGTCCATCCAGCCATAGCCATCGATGCCAAGCCAACGGCTGTTAGGATTGCCCACATCGGCAACGGCTGGAGCGGGGTATTGAATGGAACCATCGTGGTAGAAAGTCAACCAAATGTTTTGTGAGCCGTCGATTTCGACAGGAGTGTCGAGTGTAAAGGTGACGACACCGCCAACTGTGCCTGTGATTTCGAACTGTTGGGTAGAAACCAAAGTTTCTGGAGCGGCATCTCCACCAACATAAATATTGACGGTGTAGGTGGTGGCAAATTGATCTTCACCTGCATCGAAGAAACCAAATTGGGTGAATGAGCAGCCTTTATACTCGTTCATCAATTCTGCGGGGAACATATAGCCCCAATTGAAAGGCATTCCGATGCCGATAATTTGAGGCGATGAATAATCACCGACGTATGAGAACCAAGACCCATCGGATGGCAGTCGGTCTTGTGAAATCGTCACATTATTCATTTCAGTGGCTTTCAATTGGATGTCGCCACGGTTTTGTGCGCTAACCATTCCCGTCATGGCAAAGGTGCACAGCAGAAAAAAGAATACATTTTTTTTCATAAGAATATTAGTTTGGTAACGGTTTATTATTAAAGATCATGTCTTCGCTGATATGGGTGATGATGGTGTTGCGTTCCTCTTGGTCGTCATAGAAGAAAAGCCATAAGGCGTGTTCATCGTTGTCGGCTGCTGTGACATAACCCATGTGACCGTGGCTTTGGGCATCATCCATGATGCTTTGGTTCAAGTCATTTTGCTGTTGCACATTGGGATAAGGAGTCGTATTGGGATGAAGTCTTTCATCAATCATCCCGATGACAAGAGATCGTGCAACAGTCTTAAGGTAGTCATCAAATGTGTCATTGGTGACGGCTTGCTCTATTGGGCCTTGACCGACGATGACGGCGGCATTGGGTAGCAACGAATCGGGAGTTTGGAAGCTGTTCATGACTTCGCGCATCTTATCGGCAACCATGAGCGTGAATCTCTCGATGTCTTTATCGGGTATTTGGCTGATGTCGGTCAAGGTGTCGAAGATGGCGTCGTCCAAAAAATCGGTCTCGATGCCGACACCTACCATGACAGGATTTTCATCGTTTGGGCAATGGAATGCCGCGGAGTCGTATGACATGAAACCGAAATCCCATTTCAAGGTTTCCCAGTCCGTTTCATTGTCAGCTTTCAGTAATAAGGCATCGATGCATTTTCCATTAACGGTTAAATCGCCTAGAAAGGCCACGGTGAGGTTAGTATTGTCGGCATACTTGCAATAGATTTCCAATGCCGCTTTCTCGCAGGTTTTCTCGGGAGTTTCCGTCTTTTCCCTGCAAGCCGACAATACGATTGCAAAGAGTAAAACGAGATATGGAACGAGACTTTTCATCGTCTTAGGGTTTTGTTATTTGATGACTTTGTTGGCCAGGTGCATGATGTCTTGTGCCGAGCAACCGTTGTTACAGATGAAGTGTATGGTTTGACTTTCCACAGTCACTTCCTCGGCCACGGGAAGTCCGCTCTCGGGTTGGCTTTGATGGGTCAGACCTATGGCGATCACGCCAATGACAAGGCTGGCTGCTGCTGCGTAGGGTATCCAACGTTTGTTGCGGTGAATGGGGATGACAATTGCGCTTAAACCGGCAGGGTCTTGTTGTGCCTTTTCTGCCCATTGCAGAAAAGTCTTGTCGTTAGGTGCCGACTTTTCGGCCTGTTCCTTCCATTGCTGGCGGTATTGCCATTGGGTTTCGAAGTCGCCATGTTGCGTACTTGGGCTCGATGTTTTTATGTTGTTTTTCATTGTCATAGATTGTTTTCTCTTTCGTACATTTTTCTTAGTTTCCGCTTGAGTCGGGCAATGCGCATGGCTACAGCGCCCACCGAACTGTTGGTCATTTCGGCAATTTCCTTGTAGGAGAATCCATCGAGGAAGGCACGAATGACAACGCCGCTTTCTTCAGGCAATGCCTCGATAAGTTGCTGTAGTTGCTGATAGCTTTCGTTGCTCGTTTCGTCGTCCTTTTTGTCAATACTTTCCGTTTCAATGGACTCTGTTTGCGGACTTTTAACATCTTTGCGTCGCAGCATCAACATGGTGTTGGTGGCAACGCGCCACACCCAGGTCTTTTCCGAGCTTCGTCCCTCAAAACTATTGAAGCTTCGCCAAAGGTTCATGATCACTTCCTGAACACAATCTTCTGCATTCCAAGCGCTCCCAAGTCTATAGTCGGAACAGATATGCCAAATCATTGTCTTATGCCGTAATACCAAGGCGTTGAATTCGGCATGTGTGGTTTCGAGGTTGCTTTTGACAGCTCCGTGTGACTCGGAAGTGGCCATTCTTTCAGTGTGTCTTTTTGATGATTTAGTTGCAAAGGTAATGTGAAAAATAACTCTTCTTTAGGTTTTTTTTTTCATAGTATCTCAACTATTTTTACATTCACTTGTTATGATTTCCAGTATTCAGCACCTAATAATATTGTTAAACATATTCAATAATCGTTACAAATATGAAACGTACATTTATCTTTTCAATTCTGACTTTGGCGCTCATGATGATTTGCCAAAATGCATTTGCCTACGATTACCATGTTAATGGCATCTATTATCGCAAAGCTACACAACAACTTCCTGGAGGAGGTTGTGGCGAGACTTTCCTGATTGTAGTCAATGACGACTACGAAAACACCTACTCGGGTGACGTAATCGTTCCCGAACAGGAAACTATCAACGGGGAGACGTACAGGGTTCTCTATATCGGCAGTGAAGCCTTCTATGGTTGCATCAACCTTACTAGCGTCACCATGCCCAACACGATTGTAAACATCGGCTTCCATTCGTTTGCCAGATGCCCTCTGTTGGAGTCTATAGACATACCAGTCTCTATTAAACAGATCAACTCGAATGCCTTCAGCTATTGCGACGAGCTCGATCACATCTTCATTCATAAGAACGAGCCTTTCTTCCTTTGGGACGATGCCTTTGCCGACATCAACGACCATGTGCACATCGTAGTGCCCTGCAATTGCATCGAAGCCTTCGAAGCTGCAGAGGAATGGCAAGGCATCCAACTGTATGACGATTGCGGCAATGTAGGTATCGGAGAAAACGAAGCCGTCGCTTTGAATGCTTACCCCAATCCCGCTTCTGAAACCCTCACCATCGAAGCCGAAGGCCCCGTGACCATCGTCGATGAAATGGGTCGCATTGTAAGAAACTTGTTCGTTGATAATAAGCAAACCATTGATCTGCAAGGTCTTTCAAGTGGCTTTTACTTCGTGAAAGCTGGTACTGAAGTGAAAAAGGTCATGGTCAAGTAAACAATATAATTTGTTTCTGATAACAAAAAAAACCGAAAGCTGCTTTCGGTTTTTTTTTGTATCACACAGTATAAAGTTTCAATTTTCATTGTCTATGCTGACAATGGTGTATTTGCGCGTTCCGAGTCCAATCTGTTCGGCGTACTCCACGGTATGGGTGCCGTGTTTCTTGTTGATACGGTCTTGCAAAGGCTTGGCGTCGTCGCCTTTGCTGCTGACATGGTTGAACACGAGATCGAGGCAGGCTTGGTCTAAGGCTACGGGGTCGGTGGAGGCCAGAATGCCGATGTCCTTGATGCGCGGTGCGGCAGGATGACCATCGCAGTCGCAGTCTACTGACATGTTATTCATCACATTGATGTAAATGATGTCCTTACCTTCCTGCTTGAAATAGTCGTGCACGGCCTGTGCAGCAGCCGCCATCGACTCAAGGAAATTGTCCTGATTGGCGATTGTCCAATGTTTCTGGCTCTTACCTGCGGAGTGGATGTAGAGTTTTCCAGCGGTCGAGGCCACGCCAATCGACTGGTTTTTCAGCACGCCGCCGAAGCCGCCCATGGCATGACCTTTGAAGTGGGCCAGATTGATCATGAAATCATAGTTTTGAAGATGCGAGCCAACGATGTCAAATTGCAGGTGCTTGGTGTCTTTGACAGGCAGCTGCATTTCGCCTTCTTCGTCCATGATGTCAACGGTGGCAATATCGTTGTAACCACGCTCGGCAATGGCTTGACGGTGTTTTTCGGTGTTGCCACGGTTGCCTCCGTATGCGGTGTTGCACTCTACCAGGGTGCCATTCACCTTTAGAACCAAGTTTTTAATCAACTCTGGACGCAGATGGTTGCTCTGCGACGACTCACCGGTGGAGATTTTCACCGCTACACGGCCGTGAGCCTCCACGCCCAAGGCCTCATAGATGCGTACCAGACCTTCTGGACTGATATCCGTTGTCATATAAACTGTTGCCGCTTCGCCTTCAGTTGTGGGCGGGGCAGGTTGATGGGTTTGTGCATGGCATGAAGTCATTCCTAAAGTGCAAATCAGTGCCATGACGATAGTGTTTTTAGTCATATTATTGTTGTTGTTTTGATATTAGGTCGTAAAATAGGGGAATCTCTTTGATAGAATACAATGTTACCGTTTCCAGGCTCCAATCACCTCGCCGATATACACCGTGTGGATGCCTGCGTCAAAGCCATCGTACCATTTCTTAGGCGTTTCGTTGCGGAAGTCCTGTTCTGTCTGGTGCCAGGCTGTCATGGTCTCGCACTCAATGACCAGGTTGGCTTCCTCGTAATAGGGCGTGCCATGTTCGGTATAGGCCACGTGCAGGCCAAGGGCAGCGGCCTTGTCGCCATCGCGACCGCTATACTTGCCCATGTATTGCCACACTTTCGGGTCGTCGAACTGCATGATGGTGAATCGCGGGTGCTTCTCCAAAAACTCCCAGGTAAAGCGTCCAGGAGCCACATAAACCGTCACAGCGGGACGATCGTGTCCGAGGTAATTGCCTATGCCTCCCCATCCGATGGTCATAGCGTTGCTCTCGGTGGTGTCGCCCGAGCATACGATGAGATTCTCGGTGAACCAGGTGAAGCCGTTTTTCTGGAACTCTTGCTGCACATCGAAGGCAGTAAGTTCGTTGTTTTCCTTATTCATTGTTTCGTTGTTTTGTTCCTGTTGTTGCGGGCTTGAGCAGCCGATGAGGGCGATGCAGAAAAGGGTAAAAATGAAATTCTTCATCGATTTAATACTTTAATTATTCCTTTGTAATCAAGATGCAAAAGTACAAAAAACTTGTTGTTTATTGATTTTTACTACTTTTGCAGACTGAATATTCAGTTTAGATGCCAGGAATAAGCGATTATATCAATGCCCTTAGAACCGGATTGTTTTCGAGCAAAAAGCAATTGTATGGATTAGTTTTTATTGATATTGAGGTCGGCATAGATGATAATAAGGCACATGATTTCGGCGCCGTCAGAGACTCCGGGTCAGAGTTACATACCGCTTCTAAAAATGACTTTTCCAAATTTATCTCAGACGCAGAATACCTTTGTGGCCATAACGTCATCCATCATGACTTAACTTATTTGGCTGATATTGAGGGTGTCAAAGACAAGAAAATAATCGACACTTTGTTCCTCTCACCCTTGTTGTTTCCTAAACGTCCATATCATAGGCTTCTAAAGGACGACAAACTACAAAGCGAGGAAAGGAACAATCCCCTTAATGATAGTCTGAAGGCACGAGATCTTTTTTATGACGAAGTCAACGCATTCAAAGCATTGCCAGATGAAATGCAGCGTATTTACTTTGGCCTTCTACACCATATAAAGGATTTTGTTGCCTTTTTTGATTTTCTGAAGTTCGACGAGGTGACTGAACAATTGGAATCGTTGATTTATCATACATTTTACGGAAAGATTTGTTCACACAGCCCCATTACGATGCTTGTCAAAGAACACCCTGTCGAATTGGCTTATGCTTTGGCTTTGGTTTCCACTGGTGACAGTTATTCCGTTACTCCTCCTTGGCTTCTACACAATTATCCTAATATAGAGAATGTCTTGCAATGGTTGTGTAACACACCATGTCACGACGACAATTGTGAGTACTGCGAAACAAAACTGAACATTTATACTGGGTTGAAGGATGTGTTTGGTTTTGATTCTTTTCGCACTTACGACGGTGAGCCGTTGCAAGAGAATGCCGTACAGGCGGCTGTCGATGGGAAGTCCCTTTTGGCTATTTTCCCGACAGGTGGTGGCAAATCGCTCACTTTCCAACTGCCAGCATTGATATCAGGTCGCGCTGTTCATGGACTAACTGTAGTTATTTCGCCACTGCAATCGTTGATGAAAGACCAAGTAGATAATCTTGCCGAACAAGGTATTGCTGAAGCTGTCACCGTTAATGGGTTACTAGATCCGGTCAATCGCGCTAATGCCTTTGAAAGGATTGCCGATGGCAGTGCGACACTGCTGTATATTGCTCCAGAAATGCTGCGGTCAAAAACGATGGAAAAGCTTCTGGTTTCGAGAAATGTGGTTCGTTTTGTCATCGACGAAGCGCATTGCTTCTCTGCTTGGGGTCAGGATTTCCGAGTGGATTATCTTTATATCGGCCAGCCAAACAAAAAGTCATTACTGATATCAGCGATTATTTCAAAAGGAAATTGGGACAGGATTTGGAACTGTTCGCATCCCCATCTGCCCGGAAAAACCTTCACTATTCTGTCATCTATGCAGAATCGGAGCAAGACAAGTACAACACTTTGCGAAATCTAGTCATTGGCAACTCTTGTCCCACCATTATCTATGTATCACGCACCAGAAAAACAAGAGAATTGGCTGCCAAACTGAAGTCAGATGGCATCGATGCTCTCCCTTTCAATGGTAAGATGGATGCCAATGAGAAGATTGCCAACCAAAATGCCTTTATTGCCAACAGAGTGAAGGTAATGGTAGCCACTTCAGCTTTTGGCATGGGTGTCGACAAAAAAGATGTCGGCATGGTGATTCATTATGATATTTCCGACTCACTCGAAAACTATGTTCAAGAAGCGGGTCGTGCTGGTCGTGACCCAAAAACTGCTGCCAAATGCTTTGTTTTGTACAACGATAATGACTTGGACAAACATTTCGTTCTGTTGAACCAAACCAAGATAAGTATCAGTGAGATCCAACAAGTTTGGTCAGCCATTAAGTATTTTACCAAACAAAGAAAACATTTTTCAAGTTCA
Source organism: uncultured Bacteroidia bacterium (assembly GCA_902767725.1). GTDB lineage: Bacteria > Bacteroidota > Bacteroidia > Bacteroidales > F082 > Limimorpha. The sequence goes on from CACXIM010000012.1 coordinate 11,482, forward strand.
GCTTTGGAAATCGCACGTCAAGCAGGTTGGAACGAAGAGGTGTATGATATTGAAACAAGGGTGCGAACAGCCATCTCGGCACTCGAAGAGGCTGGATATGTTGTCAGAGGCCATAATGTCCCTCATGTTTTTGCCACAGGCATTATGGTGAAAAACATGGATGAGGCGCACAAACGCATTGAGAAATCTATCCTGTTTGCCAGCAAACAAGAAAAACTGGATGCCATACGAATCATCAAATCCCTCATTTCCAGCAAATACAGAGCTGAAGTTTCTGATGCCGCCGAAGATGCCGAGTCAAGGGTGGATTATTTGGCCGACAGGTTAGGCATGACTAAAGAGACGGTGATCAATACTGTAAATCTCATGCGGCAGGAGGGTATTTTGGCTGATTCCAATGACATGTCTGCCTATATTGAGTATTCCGCCAATAAATCCAAACAGGTTTTTGAGCAATATGCCAAACTCGAACAGTTTGTATTGACAGCAATAGCCAGATCAGAGGCCACTTTGACATACAAAAACCTCAACGAAAAGGCAATTGAAAACGGACTCTCGTCATCGCTGAAAAACATCAAAACGCTACTCTATTTCCTTTCGGTCAAATCCTATATCAAGAAAAAAGAAAACGCTTACAGCGGCGTCATCAATGCCTTGTTGTGTCAAGACTTTGAGACGACCATTCATAAACAAAACCGTAGGATTGACATTTGCCGTTTCGTCATAGAAAAATTGTACGAAACTGCTTTGGCGAAGCCTAACGCTGAGAAGCATTCAGGAAGCATTGTCCAATTCTCCGTCATCTCAATGCTGAAAGAGTTGGTCGTATATCAAAAGAGCAATATGTTTCAATCCCACGAGGAGTATCGCTTAGAGGAGATTGAAGATGCGCTCTTGTTCTTATCCAAAATTGGCGCGTTAAAACTTGAGGGCGGTTTTTTGGTATTATACAATGCCATGGAGATCCATCGGCTGAAAGAAGCGAAATATCGTTACACCAAAGAGGATTACCGCATGCTGGATGAGTTCTATAAACAGAAGCAGCAACAGATCCATATCGTTGGTGAGTATGCTAATATGATGGTGAAAAACTACGATGCTGCTTTGCAATATGTGCAGGACTATTTCCAAATTGATTACAAGAATTTTATCTCCAAGTATTTCAAAGGAGAGCGTCTCTTGGAAATAGAACGCAATATCACGCCTGAGAAATATCATCAATTATTTGGTACGCTTTCAGATAAACAGCGCAAAATCATCGACGACAAGCAGTCCAAATACATTGTGGTGGCTGCGGGACCAGGCAGCGGTAAGACCAAGGTCCTGGTTCATAAATTAGCAGCAATCTTGACAATGGAAGATGTCAAGCATGAGCAATTGCTAATGCTCACATTTTCTCGTGCAGCAGCTACCGAGTTCAAGCAGCGACTTATTGGCCTCATCGGCAATGCAGCTCATTTTGTCGAAATCAAAACATTCCATGCATTCAGTTTCGACTTGTTAGGAAAAGTTGGCAATTTGGAAGATTCTGAAGATGTTGTTCGTCGTGCCGCAGAAATGATTGAGAGAGGAGATGCTGAGCAAGGCCGTATCAATAGACTGGTCCTGGTCATCGATGAAGCACAAGACATGGATGAAGACGAATATGCTTTGGTAAAAGCTTTGATAAACAACAATGAGGAGATGCGTGTTATTGCTGTTGGCGACGATGATCAAAACATCTATCAGTTTAGAGGCTCCGATAGTCGATATATGCAATCTTTCATCGACGAAATGCATGCCACTAAATATGAGATGACGGAAAACTATCGGAGCGCTCAGCAAATCGTAAGCTTTGCGAACGAGTTTGCAAAACGCATCAAACAAAGGATAAAGACTTCTCCCTGTTTTGCTGTGGGTAAAGAACTTGGGCAGGTACAGGTCATCCAATACGATTCTCCGAATCTGGAAATTCCACTCGTCAATCATTTGATGGCAACCTATCACAACGAACGTGCATGCATCTTGACTAACAAGAACGATGAAGCAGCTCGGATCGTGGGATCATTGACTCGGCGTGGAATCAACGCAAAACTAATACAGTCAACCGAAGGTTTTCGATTTTCCAACTTGGCAGAGGTGCGCTTTTTCATGAAACAATTTGATAGGGACTCGGAATCTCCCGTAATAAGTGACGACATTTGGGAAAAAGCCAAAAAGAAGACCTTGGAACTGTATGAGACAAGTACCTGTTTGGATTATCTTAAAGAGTTTTTCCTTGCTTTTGAAAGGACAAACAACGAAAAGTATCTCAGCGATTTGGATGAATTTGTTTTCGAGTCGAATCTTGAGGATTTTTGTGGCGAAGGCAACCAAACGGTTTTCGTTTCCACCATTCACAAATCTAAAGGGAGAGAGTTTGATTCGGTTTACATGCTTTTGGACAATGAAAAGGCTGATACCGATGAGAAAGTCCGGAAACTATATGTTGGTATGACACGGGCGAAAAAGAATCTATATATCCATAGCAATACTGGTATTTTTGCCTCAATTGCTACAGAAGGTGTAAAATGCCAACATGATACAAATCTCTATCCTGTTCCAGATGAAATCACTTTACAACTGACCTTCCACGATGTATACTTGGATTATTTCAAAGACAAGAAAAAACAGATATTGCAATTGCGTAGTGGTATGCCGTTAGTTTTTGACAATGGATATTTTAGGATAGAATCTGGTGAAAGGGTTGCTTGCGTTTCTAAGCAGGTTCGTAAAGAGCTACAAGAATGGAGTGAGAAGGGGTATCAAGCGGAATCTGCCAAAATTAGCTTTATCGTTGCTTGGAAAGGGAAAGAAGACACAGAAGAAACGGCTGTTCTTCTTCCTGAATTAACACTAAGACATAGTGATTTAAAGAGTTAGTAGATTGTAATAGGATGTTTTTGTATCAAATATGTTTATCGGAGAACTAATTTCATTAGGCGTCGCCCTTTCGTGGACCGCCACTGCGTTGTTTGCGGAGGTGGGCTCAAAACGCATGGGCTCGCTGCCGTTCAACACCATCCGCATGACGATGTCGCTGGTGCTCCTTGCCATCACATTGTGGCTGGTGATGGGGGTGCCTTATCCGCGTTATGCCGATGGCAGCACTTGGACATGGCTACTGCTCTCTGGCTTGGTAGGCTATGTCATCGGCGACTACTGCCTAATGCAGGGTTACATCAAAATCGGATCGCGTTTCGGCCAGCTCTTCATGACACTTTCGGCGCCCACGGCAGCACTCACTGGCCGGTTGCTCCTGGGCGAGCAAATGCGTCCCATCGCTATCGTAGGTATGGTCGTTACTCTGAGCGGCATTGCCCTATCGATATTGTCAAAGGGTGACAAATCCGAACATCATGTCATCCATTTCAAACTGCCCGCGAAAGGCATCTTTTTTGCGGCGATGGCTGGCATCTGTCAAGGTTTCGGACTGGTACTCAGCAAAGGAGGCTTGACACATTACGAAGCCGCCCTCACCGCCGCTGGCATCTCGGGAGATTCAGTCTTCTCTGGAGCTGTGTTGCCGTTGCCCGTTAGCGTTAGTATGTCATTCGCGGCTACTACCATCCGTGCATACATCGGGCTAGTAGGCTTTTTCCTAGCTTTGGTGTTGTTCAATAAAAACGGACTTGCACAGTTGCGGCACGCCGTAAGCGACCGCAAGGCGATGTGGTGTGTGCTGGCATCCACCATATTCGGGCCTTTTATCGGTGTCAGCGCGTCGTTGTTAGCCACACAATACACCACCGCAGGCATTGCACAGACGCTTTTTGCACTTACACCCATTCTCATCATCGCCCCAGCTGCCATCCTGTTCCATCAAAAAGTGACCATGCGCGAAGTTTTGGGTGCTGTCATCAGTGTTGTTGGTGTTTGTTTGTTCTTTATTTAAAAGAGTTTTGCTCTGGGTGTATGCTATGACAAGGTTTGAGATGTATATGAAAAAAAGTTGTATTTTTGCAGTAGTATTCGTTTGTAGCAATACATATTTGATGACAATTGCGAAACTTTGAAACTTATATAATCATGAAAACTTTGAAATTGACAATGGCCCTTGCTACCGTGATGATGGCTGCAGTTGCTTGCGGCCCTAAGCAAGAAATTCCTAAAGAAGAGCCTCAAAAGGAAAAAACTCCTAAAACGCTCGTGATTTACTATTCACAAACATCCAATACCCAAGCGGTAGCGCAAGAAATGGCCACGAAACTTGGTGCCGACCTTGAAGAAATTGTCCCCGTGGAGCTTTATGACGGTGACTTCGAGGCGACCATTGCGCGTGGCAAAAAAGAACTTGACGAGGGCAATTACCCTGAGATACAGACGCTCAAGGCGAATGTGGCCGACTATGACGTGGTTTTCATCGGCTATCCTATATGGTTTGGTACCTATGCACCGCCTATCTTCACTTTCTTGGAGCAAGTGGACTTGAGCGGTAAAAAGGTCGTTCCGTTTTGCACCTTTGGCAGTGGTGGACTTGAGTCGAGCGTGAAGGACTTGGCCAAGGCTGAGCCTAAGGCAGAGATTCTTCCTGGATATGGTGTTCGAGCCGCCCGTCTTGAAGCCATGGCCAAAGAAGTCGACCAATTCCTGAAGGCCAATGGTTACATCAAAGGCGAATACACCCAATTGGAGGCGTTTTCCGAACACCATCCTGTGAGTGAAGAGGAAGCCGCCATCTTCGATGCTGCCGTGGGCGATTATCCGATGATTCACGCCAAGGCTACAACCGTTGCTTCGCGTAACCTTCCTGATGGCAAGGAATACGAGTTTGTTGCTGCCGACATGTCGCGTGGCGACAACCCGAACATGCCGCCTGCGGGCGAGTTGAAGGTCTATGTGAGTGTGATAGGGGATGAGGCTCCCGTGTTTACTAAAGTGATTCGCTAAGTTAAATACTTAATAATGAAACTCTATATCAAAATCTTGCTTGCTATCATCCTTGGCTTTACGCCCATTGCGATGAAAGCCCAAATCGTGGATAGAGATCTTACCAATCTTGTCATCTTCATGCGTTTTGCCGACGACGATGAAATTACCCATCCGTTCAATTCCATCGACACCATGTTTAACGGAAAGACCCCTGGCTATCTCAGTGTTGCCAATTTCTACAACACGATGACTTACGGTCATATCAATTACAACACGGTCTATACCAATAACATTCAGAACGGACAGATCGTTTCGTATCGGGATTCCCAGCCTCGTGGCTATTTCGAGCCTTATAGCCCGAGCAATCCTATCGGCTATCAGGAAGAACTGCCCTTTATGGGTATCAGTAGGAGAGAGGCAGAGCTGCTTGCCCGTGCTTTCCATTATGTGGATTCCCTTCATCTGGTTGATGACGACATCGTGCTTGATGGCGACGGCGACGGATTTATCGACAACGTGAGTTTTGTCGTCAAAGGTGGCACGGGTGCATGGGCATCCATTCTTTGGCCTCACATGGAGTATTTCCCTCACGATTCCATCGACTATCCCGTCGAAATCAACGGGATTAGGCCTAACGCATTCAATCTTGAGTTTGAAGGCGCACCGCAATATTTCACTGCCCATGTGTTCAGGCATGAGATGGGCCACTCGCTGGATTTGCCCGACCTGTACCATTACATCAATTACACCGATGTCTCCCCTGCGGGATCATGGGATATGATGTGCTACAACTATGGCGCTAACCATACGGCAGCCATTTATAAGAACAAGATCCTTCACGTGGCTGACGACCCCATCCAAATCACCCATGATGGCGACTATACGCTGAAAAGCGTCGGGTCGAGCCAGTCACAGAACTGCTATTACATCAAGTCTTCCATCGACAGCACGCAGTGGTATGTGTTTGAATACCGTAACAAGCAAGACCTCTTTGACGAAAGCATCCCTGGCACGGGTCTGATTGTGGCACGATGGAACGACACCGTTCCGCTTGATTATTCAGGTATGTTTGCCAACGCTTTCTTCGACAATGTCACCATCGCCAACCAGTATTGGATTTTCCGTCCTTATAGCAGCAGCGACATACAGAACGGCAACCTCAACAATGCGCATTTCAGCCAGGCCTCGGGTCGCACTAGATTTGGCCCTGACACCAATCCGCATCCTTATTTGACTGATGGGACGCCAGAAAACAGCTTCGAGATTACCGACATTCATGAGAATGGCAGCGAGTTGACCTTCCATGTCCACTTCTTTAATGATGGCATCGAGGATCATCCCTCTGAGGGTTACCTGTCGGATGAACGCATAGCGGTGCATCCCAATCCTACTAACGATAGGCTTTTTGTGGAAGGCCAAGACCTGCAACAGGTGGAGCTTTTCAATGTCATGGGTCAATGTGTGCTGACACTAGTGGCTGATAATACTGCCATTACTGAAATCTCGCTTGCTGGCATGCCCTCGGGCATTTATCTGCTTAGGGTGGTTGAGAACAATGGCTCGGCTAGCGTAACGAAGGTTATAAAGCAATAAACATTAAAAACGGTTTTACTATGAAAAACAGAAACAATTCTATTAATGCATTTGCCTTAGCACTTCTCACGGTCGTCTTTATGACAGGCTGCAACTGCAACGACAACAATCAACCTACTAACTTGACAACAAAGACTGACAATGGCAAAATCGCCATGGAAACCATCATGACACGCACCAGCATCCGCTCGTTCACCGATCGTGCTGTATCAGCCGACACCATTGAGATGCTGCTCCGTGCAGGCATGGCTGCTCCGACTGCCGTCAATAAGCAACCTTGGCATTTCGTGGCCATCACCGACCGTGCTATCCTTGACTCTTTGGGAGGCAATGGTCGCCAAAGCCAGATGTGGAAGGAATCGACCTTGGCCATTACTGTGTGTGGCGACATGGAGAAAGCTTTGGAAGGTTCTGCACAAGCATTCTGGGTGCAGGACTGCTCGGCCGCTACCGAAAACATCCTCTTGGCTGCCCATGCCCTTGGTCTTGGCGCCGTGTGGACGGGCTGCTATCCCATGGTGGATCGCATAGCTCATGTCAGCCAGGTGCTGAACTTGCCCGACCAACTCGTCCCGCTCTGCGTCATCGTGATGGGTTATCCTAACGAAAGCCCTGAGCCGAAAGACAAATGGAAGCCCGAGAATGTAACTTACAACAGATTTGAGTAAACGAAAACTGCCGCATCTGATGATGCGGCAGTTTTTTTATCTCTCTCTTCGTTCGATGACCTTCTTCAGTTTGTATCGGTCACCAGTGGATTTGCCGATAGCATCGATGAATTGTTGGTCAAAGCCAGGTGTTTCGTAACCCCAGCGCTGGAAATTACCATCCTTGTCGACACGCTTCACCACTTGGTCGTTGTATTTGACAATGAGGTATTTGGCCAACTTGTCCCAACGCTGCATCATGCGGTCAGCGTAGGCGATGCTTTTGTTGTTGAGGTAACTGCGACGATCGGCGGGCATCATTTTCTCGATGGCGGCAAGCACACTGTCCTGGTCGGCAAAGTAATAGTCCTCCAACTCATTTTGGGCCTTGCGTAGGTCGTCAACCATCATGGAATAGCGCGGGTAGACCATGTTGGCCACCCAGTTGTTCATCCAGAAAGCTGACTTTTCGCTGAACTCGTTGCGCGGGTTGTTCTCGGGACGGAAGCAGTCGGGCACTTGGGTGATGCAGCAGTAGAGCGGCACGTAGGCCACCATGTTGGCGTCATCGCAGTTGAACCAAGTGACGCCACCCACATCGTTGGGCAGCCACGAACGCATCTGGCAGGTCATGGTGAAACCGCTTTGTTGCGTGGCGATGGGGCGTTCGCGATAATATGGGATGCTGTCGCTGTCCTTGAAATGCATCGGTAAAGGACGGATGGGCATACCCCAAGGACCTGCGGTCATGTCGGAGGTCATATCTAAAGGTGTGCCTTCAAAGTGGTCTCGCATATCATTCTGCAGGTCGCGCAACGATAAGGGTTTGTCGGGCTTGATCCACAAGGGCAGATGGTCACAAACATCGAACTCGCCGTTAATGTAGGGCAGGTATTTGTCCATCTCTGCATGGTTGTAGTGGTGGCGGAAGAAGCTCCACACACGGGCGTCGGCATAGCGAACGTTTTCGAAGTCGATGGGGCAGTAGGCATCGCGGAACGAGAAGTCCTCATCCTTACCTTTGAAATACCCCCATTCCTTGGCGAAGCTGATGACATCAGCAGCATAAACGCATTCAATCTCGGGGTTGTTGATTTTCTTGAGGTTTTTGCTGCTGATGCTGTTTTTGGAGCGCTTCTCCAAGGGGAACTGGCGGATGCGGCTCAAGTTGGCGTGGGCGCAGATGCAGTCATCGGGGATGCGCAGGGCTACCCAAACGGCTCCCTTGCGGCTGGGACCCTTGCCGATGATTTCCATGATCCAAGCCTCGTTGGGATCGCAGATGGTGAGAGTCTCACCGCTGCTGTTGTAGCCGTATTCTTCGACGAGTTCCGCCATGCAACGGATAGCTTCGCGAGCGGAGGAGCAACGCTGCAAGGTCAGTCGCATCAGGCTGAAATAATCCAACAAGCCTTCCTGGTTGACGAGTTCTAGGCGTCCGTCGAAGGTGGTCTCCACTATGGTCACCTGCTTCTCGTTCATCAGGCCGACGACGTTATAGGTGTAGGGCACTTGCTTTACGTATTGTCCTTCGTGTGACGGTCCCCAACCGTGAATCTCAATCAATTCGCCAGTTTCGTGTTGTCCAGAGGGACTATAAAACAGCGATCCGGAGAAGCCGAAACCGTCGCAATTGTAGGTACACATCACGCTGCCGTCGGTGGAGGCTTTTTTGCCCACAATGAGGTTAGTGCAGGCCCACGCGGGAATCACGCAGAGGGCTAATATCAAGGTAAAAAGATGCTTTTTCATCATGTGAAATGGTATATTTTTTGTTTGAAATAAAGTCTTGCAAAGGTACATTTTTTTACTTTTGCACATCAAAAAATAAAGCGATGAAGAAAACATTTCCACTGAGAGCATTGTTCTCTCTGCTATTGGTTATTTCGACTATTTTGTGTGTTGCCCAACCTCCCGGTGGTGGCGGAGGACGTCCTCCAGGGGGCAGACCTCCAGGGGGCATACCACCCTTCGGCGGTGGTGACCGTCAGTGGGGTCAGACCCAAGGCAACATGCCTGCCGTCAAGCAGAAGAAAAAAGTGCGTGAAGGCGACACATTCCAGGTGGTAGGCGTGCTGCGCGACGCCAAGACGGGCGAGTATATGCCTTACGTTAACGTGGCTGTGCTTGATTCTGTAGACATGGAGCTCGTTAAGGGCGGCATCACCAATTTGGATGGCGTTTTCGAACTGAATGGTGTGCCGCAAGGCTCTTTCGTGCTGCGCGTTTCGGCCATCGGTTACGAAAGCTATATGCATCCGTTTAAAGTGACCAACAATACCAACCTTGGAACTTTGCGTATCAATCCGGGTGTGACTTCCTTGGGCGAGGTCACGGTGGCTGCCGAACGTCCGCTCTATGCCATGGAAGGCGAGAAGTTGATTTACAATGTCAGTGAGGACCCATCCATCCAGACGGGCACCACCGAGGATGCCTTGCAGAACGCGCCTGGTGTGGAGGTTGACGTTGAGGGTAACATCACGCTGCGTGGCGTGTCGAGTGTTGAGATTTGGGTCAACGACAAGCCCTCGAAACTCACCGAGGAGAACTTGAAGACCTACCTCCAGACCTTGCCCGCCAATGCCATCGCCCGCATCGAGACCATCACCAACCCTTCGGCCAAATATGCTTTGTCAGCTTCGGCGTGAACGGCTCCAACCAACCTTTCGTCTCGCCATGGATTAGCTATATGTGGAAGAAGGAAAAGTTGAGCGTCAACTTGTTTGCCTCTGGACGTTATAGCAACAGAATCAACACCACCGACAGCTGGGAGCTGAAACGCGAGGACGCCGCTACTGAGGGGTTGTATGACTCTGTTTGGTACAAGACGACTTCACAAAAAGAGGATAACCGTAGCATTAGCGGCAATGTCTTCATGAATATCGATTATGAAATAGACTCTACGAGCGACATTTCCTTCGATGGTGGTGGCTTCTACAATAACAACCGTAGTCTAGGTAGCCGTCGCGAAGTACAGACTTTCTATTTGCAGCCCGTGGACAGCATTTTGGCTTACAGCATGGGCGATACAACCCTTTCGCAATCCGGCTTCGGCCATTTTGGGGCTGACTACACCAAGAAGTTTGACGACAAGGGGCACAACCTCCGCATGTTTCTATGACGTTTACACCGACTTCGATGAAAACCGATATCTTTTGAGTAAGCAGAATGGTTATGGGTTTAATCTCGATGCGCGCTATAACCGGCCTTACAGCGAAGACGGAGAGCTTAGCTATGGTTTGCGTGTCGACAATCAGCTGAGTAACAGCGACTATAATCGTTACTATTCCAAAGATGGCGGTATCACTTATGATAGCATCGATATACTCCGCACTTACCATTTCAAGGGCGCTGAAACAGGTGTCAACGGCGATGTCAACTGGACGCACCGTTGGGGCGGTTTCACCCTGAGTACGGGCTTGGGCATTGGTGGCGATCGCATAGGCTACAACTACCAGAGCGAAATGCCGTTTGCCGACGACAGCACCTTGTATTTCCTCAATGTGCGTCCTTCCATCCATTTGACCTATCGGACGGAATCGATGCACAACTGGAAACTCAACTATTCGATGCGTATGTCGCACCCTGGTGAAGACCAAATCAGCACCTTCCGCAGGTATGGCGATGACAGCTATTCGACGGGTAATCCCCTCGGACTCAAAAATGCTTATACCCATAATGTGGAAGCCGGCTGGCAGAAGTTCTTCGAGCGTTTTGGCAATATTGGCCTCGAAGCATACGGCCGTTGGAGTACCAACGAGATCAGCAGGCTGACCGATGCCGAATATGATGATTATCTGGATCGTATCGTCAGTTATTCCATGCCATACAACATGGGTACCTCGTGGCGCTACGGCACTTCTCTCAATATGACTTACCGTCCGACGGGATTCTTCAATGTGCGCCTGTATGCCAACTTGTATGATTATGGCTACCGTATGGAGTACGACCGTAATGGCGTGCATCAGGTTGACCAACGCGACAAATGGTCGTGGAGTGTGCGCGTCAACGCCTGGGCAAAACTCTTTGACCGGCTGCAAGTCACGGCTTCTGCCAACTACAACTCGCCGACCATCAGCCTGATGAGTGAGCGAAAGGCGCGCTATTTCCTCAACATGGGTCTCCGCAGCGACTTTTTCAACCGCCGTTTATCGGTGTTCGTCAATGTGCAAGACATCTTCAACTGGGGTGCCAAGATCGGTTCTGGCTCGAGCAACACCAACCCGTATTATCTCAGCGACAGCACGCGCAAGATGTTGAATAGCCGCTATATTTCTGCGGGCTTCACACTGCGCTTCGGTAAGTTGGAACTTGAACGTCAAGCCAAGGAAGGCGAGAGCGAGACAGGCGACAGCTTGGAGTGATTTGACTATGGCTTATGGCCTATGACAATGGCCGCTTCCACATTGCGTGAGAGCGGCCATTGTTTTTATGACGTTGGCCATAGGCCATAGTCATAAGCCATAGTCAAAATCAATATCCGAAAATCTCTTCAGTGCTTACGCGCTTGACGGGACCAAGCTCCTGAAGGGCCTTCATGTCGAGTTCTTTCTCGTCGCCAAGGATGACGTAGCGATAAGGCTTGTTGGCCATTTGCTCCTGCTCAAATTTCACGATGTCTTGCAGGGTGATGTTGGGCAAGGCGTTGTAGATGCGCTCGTTGAGGTCGTAGTCGATGCCACGATTCTGGGCGTTGAGCCATGCGTTAATAAGGCCATACTTAGTGGTACGCATACTGGCGAGGCGTTTCGACACCGACTCTTTGGCGATATTGAATGCCTGCTCGCTCTCGGGCATTTCGTTGAGGATTTCCAAGAAATGATTCACGGCATCCATCATTTTGTCGTTTTGGGTGATGATGTGTGTGAAGAAGTATTCCTTTTGGTCCTTATAGCTCGGGCTCATGTAAGCGGCGTATGCGTTGTAGGCCAAACCGCGTGCCTCGCGCATCTCCTGGAAGACGATGGTGTTCATGCCGCCACCATAGTATTCGTTGAACATGGCTGTAACAGCAGCCTCTTCGGGATTCCATTCGCGGTTTTCGTTGTGGATCATGCGCATGTAGATGTTCTTGGCGTTGTAAGGAGCAATCAGCACCTCGTTTTCGGGCGTGGTTTGCAGTTCATAATGTTTGCCTTGGGGGACAGCCTGCAACTCAGCCACGGTCTGATGGTTGTCAGTGACGGCTTGAGCCATCTCTTCAGCAGTCATCGGGCCATAATACAACACGGTGTGTTCATAGTTCTTGAGGTCTTTCAAGAGGTCGAGCAATTCCTGCGGGTCGAGTTGGCGGATTTGTTCGGGCGAGAGCTGATTGCGCTGTGAGTTGTAGGGACCATAAAGTCCGTACTGCACCAAGGCGTTGAAGTTACGGTTTTGGTTGGCTTTGGCATCCATGCGAGATTTTTCCAACTGCTGGATGCACATCTCGGCCACCATTGGGTCGGCTTGGGCGTTTTGCATCACGTTTTCAAGCAGGGCCAAGGCTTCAGGCATGTTCTCACCAAGGCCGTTCAAGGTGACGTTGATGGTGCGTGCACCTACATTGATGTAGTAGTTGCAAGCGAGTTTGTAGAACTGCTGCTTGATCTCTTCGTTACTCATCTGGTCGGTGCCGAGGTATTCGAGGTAATCGGAAGCCACGCCATAGCGGAGGTCGGCCTCGTCGCCAAACTCATAGCGGAAGCTCAGCGTGAAGCGACCGTTTTCCTTATTTTGGACATAGATGTAAGGCAGTCCAGCCTCAGTTTTTCCAAAGGTAAGGTCTTTCTTGAAGTCGACGAAACGGGGCTGGATGGCCGGCACTTCGGTGTTTTGCACTTCGGTCACGAAGTTGCTCACGAGGTCTCGGTTGGTCGGGATGGGAGTGATGGCGGGCTTGTCGATCTTCTTTTGGCTTTCGTCAACACCTTGACGCTTGTATACAACTACATAGTTGTCGTTGAAGTGCTTTTTGGCGAAGGCCATGATTTGTTCCTTGGTCATGCCTTCCATGCGGTCGAGATATTCCACGTCTTGTTTCCAAGGTCTCTCAAGGATGAACGAGTTGACAAACATGTTGGCGCGAGCTTGGTTGCTCTCCAAAGAGTTGTAGTGGTTGAGTTTCATGTTGTTGATGACAGAAGGCATCAAGTCGTCGGGGAAATCACCATTTTTCAGCTTCTCGATTTCGGCCAGAAGCAGGTCTTTGGCTTCTTCGAGGGTTTGTCCGGGACGTGGCGATCCACCGATAAGGAAGCTGGAATAGTCACGGTTGGTGCTTGAGCCACCCCATGCGTAGAGCATCTGCATTTGTTGGTTGATGTCGAGGTCGATGAGGCCTGCGGTACCGTTGCTCAACATGGTGCCAATCATCTCAAGCGTATCGACTTGCATCGAGTTGCCTCGGTCGAAGCGCCAACCCATCATCAGGTTTTCGGCTTCAAGGCCATAGATGGAAGTATCTTTAGGTGTATTGATAGGTTCCAACGGGGCAAACTCGGGCTGTTTCACATCGGCGCCAGGTTGCCAGCTACCGAAATACTTGTCGATGATGGCGATGACCTCGTCAGGGTTGAAGTCACCAGCCATACAGATGGCCACGTTGTTCGGACGGTACCATTTGTTGAAGTAGTTCTTGATGTTGGTGATCGAAGGATTCTTCAGGTGTTCTTGAGTGCCGATGGTGGTTTGCGTGCCGTAGGGGTGTGTTGGGAAGAGCATGGCATTCAGGGCTTCCCACACCTTGCGGCTGTCTTGTGCAATGCCGATGTTGTATTCCTCATAAACGGCTTCCAATTCGGTGTGGAAACCACGGATAACCATGTTTTGGAAGCGGTCGGCCTGGATCTTGGCCCAGTTCTCGATTTCGTTCGAGGGGATGTCTTCGACATAGCAGGTCACGTCTTCGGAAGTGTAGGCGTTGGTGCCTTCCGCGCCGATGGCCGACATGAGCTTGTCGTACTCGTTAGGGATGAAATACTGGGCTGCCAACTGACTTATCGAGTCGATTTCATGGTAAGCGATACGGCGTTCCTCAGGGTCGGTGAGGGTGCGGTATTTTTCATAACGCGCCTCGATGTCGTCCAAGAAAGGTTTTTCGGCTTCGTAGTCAGTGGTGCCGAATTTGTCGGTACCCTTAAACATCAAGTGTTCCAGATAGTGCGCCAAACCAGTGGTCTCCGAAGGGTCGTTCTTCGAACCCGTTCGCACCGCGATGTAGGTCTGGATGCGGGGCTCTTCATTGTTGACGCTCAGATAAACGGTCAAACCGTTATCCAAAGTGTAGATACGGGCTTCGGTGAGGTCGCCCTTCACGGTTTCGTACTTGTACTTGCTGTCGGTTTTCCTTTTGCAGCCAACGAGCAACATAAGCAGTGCCGCAGCAATCAGCAGCACTTTTGTTGAGATGGTTTTGCTTAAAAATCTCATTTTTATTAAATTAAGTTGGAAAAAATACAATTAGTTGTCTTGGAAATCTTTTGGAAAATGCTTCCACATGGTGTAGGCGCTTCCCATTTTGTTAACGAAAGCCTGCCACATCTTCTCGGGTGGTGTGCTCAGGTATTCCTCTGCCGTAATGTCGCCAATAAGCCACGAATTGCGCACCAGCTCTCCGACCAGCTGTCCAGCATCCCAACCAGAATAACCCAAATAGAAGCGGACATTGTCCTCGTTGGCGATGCCTGTATGGACGAGGGTAGCCAAGGTCTCATGGTCGCCACCCCAATAGAGGCCGTCGACGATAGGGTAGGACTCGGGAATCATGTCGCCCAAGGTGTGGATGAAGAAAAGCTGGTCATCGGCCACAGGACCGCCCAGATAAACGGGTGCCTCGAAGTCGGGGAACTCGTCGACGATATGGTTGACCTGCACGTCAAGCCTTTTGTTGATGATGATGCCGAAACTGCCTTCGGATTCCACGTGGTCGATGAGCAGGATGACTGCCCTACCGAAGTGGAAATCATTCATTAAAGGCTCGGAAATCAGGATTTTACCCTGCTTCGGCTCCAACGAATTGCTCTTTATGACAAACTTTTCTCCTAAATCCATTCTGCAAAATTAGGATTTTTGGATGATAATCGTGTCATAATTCGTATTTTTGTGGCATAAAAACGCACTTACCTTGAAAAGAACAGACAATCAATCCAAATTCGATGCCTTACGCAAGGAGTTTTCGACCTTCACTTTTGAAAGCCAGACGTTGAAACGAGAGAACGGCACCTTGTCGCTGTCTTTCGACTTCAATCTTGACGATCGTTACCATTTTAGGCCGACGTTGGAAATCCCTGCCAGACCGTTTTTCGATTGGGACAGTATCTCAGAGGAACAATTGCAGACCTTGGCTTTCCAAATCGGCATGACTGAGCTGGTGAGCTATTGGAAAATCGCTTGCCCGAAAAAGGTGGTGGTGAAGCCCTTTGCCTTGACGGAGAGTCAGAAAGCATTTTGGAAGAAGTTGTATTACAATGGATTGGGTGAGTTTTTGTATCTGAATAGTATTTCGGTTTCGGAAGCGGAGTTGATGGGATTGGATTCAGCGCCACAGCTGCCCATGTCATTCCAAGGTGGGTTTGTGTGTGGGATGGAATCTATGGGCAGCGTCAAGTTTGAAGAACGCACTTTAGTTCCCATCGGCGGCGGCAAGGACTCCGTAGTGACGCTGGAATGCCTTCGTAATGAAATGCCCGTCACTCCGTTGATCGTGAATCCACGAGGGGCTACCTTGAATTGCGTGAAGACGGCGGGTTACAATGATAATGAGTTCATCGTTATCAACCGCACCCTTGACCCGACGATGTTGAAACTCAATGCGGAAGGCTATCTCAACGGACATACACCTTTTTCTGCCTTATTGGCTTTCATCAGCATTTTGGTGGCCTTTGGCAGTCGCTCAAATTATATTGCATTGTCGAATGAGAATAGCGCGAACGAAAGCACTGTTCCTGGCACGAACATCAACCATCAATACAGTAAGTCTATTGAGTTTGAGAGCGACTTCAGGAACTATGTGGCCGAAAACCTCAGCAAAGAAGTACAGTATTTCAGCTTCTTGCGGCCATTGAGTGAATTGCAGATTGCGAAGTTGTTCTCGCAATGTGAGGCTTATCATCCTGTGTTTCGCAGTTGCAACGTAGGCAGCAAGACCGACTCCTGGTGCGGCCATTGCCCCAAATGCCTGTTCACATGGATCATTCTGTCGCCCTTCCTCTCAAGGGAAAAACTTGTCGCCATTTTCGGCAAGGACTTGATGGCCGATGAGAGCCTGCGTCCCATTCTGGAAGAGCTGAATGGGACGGCAGCAGTGAAACCTTTTGAGTGTGTGGGCACGGTGGAGGAAGTGCAGGCCTGTATGGAAGCAGTTAATGGGAACAGACAAATAGTCGACGACATCCTCCGTCGTTTCAATACTCATCATTTCTTGCCTGAAAAGTTTGAACAAATCCTAAAATCCCGTCTCCATGTTTGACTTGATACTGAATCGATTACGCGGTAAGCGCATTCTCGTCCTAGGCTTCGGCAGAGAGGGCAAGTCGACCTTGTGGTTCCTGAACAAGTACTTACCCGAAGCAGTCGTTGCGGTGGCCGATAAAAACGCAATGGAAGGCGTCACCCATTCTGGAGAAGGCTATCTTGAGGCGATGTACGACTACGACATCGTCATCAAGACGCCAGGCATCTCTTTGAAGGATTTCGACACGAAAGGGGTGGAAATCACTTCGCAGACCGACCTTTTCCTCAGCCAGTTCCATGCGCAGACCATTGGCATCACGGGCACCAAGGGCAAGAGCACGACCACGAGTTTGATATACCATCTGCTGAAATCCTTAGGTCGCGATGCCATCCTCACGGGCAACATCGGAATTCCTTGCTTCGACATCATGGAAGACATCCAACCGGAGAGCATCGTGGTGTATGAGTTGTCGGCGCACCAGCTGGAATATGTGCACAACAGTCCCCGTGTGGGCGTGTTACTCAACATCTTTGAAGAACATCTCGACCATTTTGGGACGATGCAACGCTATGCTTGGGCCAAACTCAACATCATGCGCTATATGGGCGAGGACGATACTGCTGTTATCCACGAGACTCTGATGGAGGAGGCTTGGAGTATGTTCGTCAACAACATCGTGTTCTCCTTGTTTGACATCGATGATCTGGTCGACCGCACGGCCTTGCCGTTGCTTGGCGAGCATAACCTGATGAATGTCAAGGCAGCGCTGTTGGCTTGTTATGCCTACGGCGTGGATATCCGTGAGCTTGTGCCTTATCTCTATACTTTCAAGCCTTTAGAGCATCGTTTGGAGCCTATCGGTACCTTCGGTGGCGTGACCTTCGTCAACGACAGCATCTCTACAATTCCTCAGGCGACTATCTCAGCATGCGAGGCCTTGGGACGTGTCGATTTCCTGCTTCTTGGCGGCTTCGACCGTGGCATCGACTACCAGCCTTTGGCAGACTACTTGAAAGAACACCCCGTGCCGCATTTGATGTTTACGGGCAAGGCAGGGGAGAGGATGATGACCCTGATAGACGGCAATTCGACAAGCTCAATGACCTGCAATACCAAGGCCTCTGAGCCTGCTGAGCAAAGTCGAAGCATCGAAGGGCCGCTCCAAGAAACTAAGGTCCCTGAGCCTGTCGAAGGGCCGACTTTATCACAGTATTCTTCCATGGAAGAAGCCTTCGCCTACCTCGCTGCCCACGCCAAGCCAGGTGACGTTTGCCTGCTTTCACCCGCTGCCTCCAGCTACGACCAGTACAAGAATTTCGAGGAACGAGGGCGGAAATTCAAATATTTGGCAGAAAAATTTGGTAAATAATCAAAAAACCGCTCGGAGATCTCCAAGCGGTTTTTTGTTTGTAGAGACGGTGTCACACCGTCTCAAAATGAAAACCTACCATTATGATTTCTTTGTAACCTTCTTTTTCCCGACGCCAGTGTTACCACTATCGTTACCTCCAGTGTTATTGTTGTTTGGCTTGGAGGTCTTAGGCTTAGTGGTAGTGCCTTTAGATGTTGTGCCGGTCTTCGGCTTGGTCGTCGTGCCAGGGGTGGTCATTTTGTAGCCAGCAGCCTCGCACATCTCCTTAATATGGGCGGCACGTTTGTGCGTGTCGGGGTGGGTGGAGAGCAGCTCGGCAATCTTGCCTTGCTGTCCGCTTTCACCGCTGAGGCTGATAAGCACATTCAAGGCATGGTACATGGCGTAGGGATCCACACCGTTTTGGACGCAGAACTGGAAAGCAGTCTCGTCGGCTTGGGTTTCCTGACGGCGCGAGTACGCGTTGCTAGCCAGCTGTTGTCCCAAATCACCGAGGAAGCCCGTAGAGAGGGCACCAGCTGTGGTGTTGACAGCAGCAATGCCGTAACGGGCAGCTACCACGAGGTAGGCGGCACGATAGGCGTCGCGGACGTCTTTATTAATAAGGTGTCCTAACTCGTGGCCGATGACGGCGAAAACCTCGTCGTCGTTCATGGCATCCATCAAACCGGTGTAGACGCGCACGCTGCCATCGCCACTGGCGAAGGCGTTGACAGTGCTGGATTGATACACCTTGTAATTCAAGTCCAAATTGCTGATGTTGTGGAACCTCGACATGATGCGGCTCAAACGCTGCGTATAGCTGTTGTCGGCAGGCAAGATGGTGTTTTGCCCATCGGATTCAACCATGTACTGGCTGCATAGTTGTTTGACTTGTGCGTCGCTGATGGTCAAGGCTTGAACGGCGGCGGCACCCGCGTTGATGGCTGAGTTTTGGTCCACGATTTTCAATGCTGAGCAACTGGTCATCATCATGACGGCCAAGGCTCCAATCAATGCTAATTTCTTCATATTGAACGGTTTTAATATTGTCCTTTTGTTTCTACTTTGCAATTGCAAAAATAATGCATAAAGGCGGAATTTTTTCAAAATAATTGCATTTTTTTTCTTGCATATTCCAAAATTAATGTATTTTTGCAACATCAAAATAATATCAAAATAATATCATCTATGGAAACTAAAGAATTTGAATTTAAAGGTTTTGCGATGAATGGTTTCGTCGCATTGTTCATCGAATTTGCAATCATTGGCCTGAGCATTTGGAGCATGGCCGAATTTGTGTTGGGAAAGCTCTCTTCACCTTGGTTGTTCGTCATTGGTCTCTTGCTGGCCTGTATCTTTCCTATTGGATTCCGTAAGTTAGAGCCCAACGAGGCCATGGTGATGCTGTTCTTTGGCAAATACAGAGGTACCTTCACCAAGACAGGTTTCCACTGGATCAATCCTTTCATGACCTCCAAGAAGGTCTCGTTGCGTGCCCGTAACCTCAACCCTGACAACATCAAGGTGAACGACAAGACGGGTAATCCTATCATGATTGGCCAGATCTTGGTTTGGAAACTGAAGGACACCTACAAGGCCATGTTCGAGATTGACTCGCAGACCATGGCGGGTGGTGGATCGGGTACGGCTCCCGTGACGGTCAGCAATCGCATGAAAGCATTCGAGAGCTTCATCAAAGTGCAGAGTGATGCCGCTTTGCGTGAGGTGGCTGGCATGTTCGCCTACGACGAAAATGAGGCCGAAGCTGATGAACTGACCCTTCGTGCCGGTGGCAAGGAGATTAACGACGTGCTGCTGGCCAAACTGAACGAGCGCCTGGCCATGTCGGGTCTGGAAGTGCTTGAGGCCCGCATCAATTACTTGGCTTATTCGCCTGAGATTGCCGCTGTGATGCTGCGCCGTCAGCAGGCTGCCGCCATCATTTCGGCCCGCGAGAAGATTGTGGAAGGTGCTGTTTCGATGGTCAAGATGGCCTTGGACAAGCTGAAGGACGAAGGCGTCGTCGAACTCGATGAGGAACGCAAGGCCGCCATGGTGAGCAACCTTATGGTGGTGCTCTGCGCCGACGAGTCGGCACAGCCGGTGGTGAATACGGGGAGTCTTTACTAAACTGAAAGTCAAGACCCCACCCCATAACCCTCATGGCGGACAAGGATCCGCCATCTCCTAAGCAGAGGGTTGTCTCAATGCATAGGAGATTGCGGGTCAAGCCCGCAATGAGGGTTGGGGTAAAGAAAACGATAAACTATGAATGTCATCGATTATACTAATCTAGGAATAGGCTTGCTTTTGATTGTGTCAGGCTTGCTGTGCTACCGTTATCCGAATCTGATTAATCCATACGGGGGCATGTCGCCTGAGCGGAAAGCCTTGGTCGACATCGAAGGTCTGAAAAAAGCGGTGGCCATCACCTTTGGCATAACGGGTTTCCTGTTGGTTCTCACCGCCACGCTCTCCATGACCAAAGTCATTGGTGAGATGACGAGTGTTTATGTGATGATTGCACTGGTGGCGGCCATGATGGTGCCCCTGTTTATCGCCATGCGGAGATACAACGGTTTTGGCCGTGATAAAGAAAATCAACTTTCCAATGATGTCAAACAGAGGGAAAAAAGGAAAAACAAGATAACCATCTGGTCTGTGGCTATCATTACTTTATTATCCCTGGCTTTGATTCCGATTCTCTTTTTCTGGGGTAACAAAGGGCCCAAGTATGACATCTCAAGCGAATGCATCAAGGTGAAGGGTGGGGGATACCATGCGACGATTCCAGTTGCCGACATCACCTCTGACAGCGTTTGGGAACATTGGCCAGGTATTGCCATGCGTACCAATGGCATGTCGACCAATAAGGCAAATTTGGGTCATTTCCGTTTGAAGAACGGAGAGAACTGCATGATGTTCATCCATGAAGAAGGTGGCCCTTTGCTCGAACTGCGCACGGCTGATGGTGGATTGTATTACCTCAATTGTGCCAAGGAAGAGGAAACGTTGGAGATGATTGAACAAGTTAAAAAAGTAATCCGTTCGAGACAAACTACTGGGTATAACGACACTCATACCCTTTGCCCTCATGACGGTATCTCCGCAATGAGGGCTAGGGGGCGTTTTCACATTAAATAGTTAAACCTATGAAAAAAGCAATAAGATTTTCAATCATCGTCTGTCTCTTCAGTTGGGCAATGTTTGCCATTGTCCACTGGGGCTTTGGCATAGGAGCGGACACCCCCACGGGGCTTATGGTCTTTTCTTCGGTGTATATGTTTTTCCCGCTCATCACAGCCCTTGTGCTGCAAGCCATCGACAAGGAGAAGTTCAACCACACGGGCTTGGTCAATTTCAAGGTGAGATGGTCGTGGGTGGTGGCTTGGCTATTGCCCGTGGTGTTGGTTTTCCTTTGTATCCTCATCAACGGCATGATGCCCGGTGTATCGCTGGAATACAACTCCGAGCAACTGATTAACCAATACCATGTGCCTGAAGACCAACAAGAGATGGTGCGCGAGCAAATGGGACAGATGCCTGCCTATTTGATGATGCTGATCACTTTGGTCAGCGGACTGGCTGCTGGCGCCACCGTCAATGCCATCGCTGCCTTTGGCGAGGAATACGGTTGGCGCAACTACCTCGTTGGCGCCTTGCGCGAGGTGAAGTTCTGGAAGGCCGCCTTGTTCATCGGCATAGTGTGGGGCATCTGGCATTTTCCGCTTATCCTGATGGGCCACAACTATCCCAATGAGCCGTATTGGGGTGTGCTGCTGATGGTGGTGATGTGCATCCTGTTGGGCGTCATAGAATTGTATTTCGTGCTGAAAACCAAGTCGATGATTGTCGCGGCCATCATGCATGGCACGATTAACGCTGTTGCAGGCATGACCATCTATTTCACCTTGGGTGGCAACGACTTCGTGAACGGCATGCCAGGCCTGTCTGGTTTCATCACCATGGCTTTGGCAATATTGGGTATTTGCATCTACGACAAATACATCTCCAAGGAGAACCTTTGTTCGATGACCTTGGACGATTCTATTGGACGTGAGACTGCGAGACACGAGACGCGAGACAATGAATTCGTCTCGTGTCCCAAAGTCCTGCGTCTCGCGTCAAAGGAAGAAAGGAATTGACGATGGCAAAGGAAAAAGAAAATAGTACCAACAACAAGACCTTCTTGCTCCGCGTCGATGCCGAGACGATGGAAGCGGTGGAGAAGTGGGCAGCCGACGAGTTCCGATCCGTCAATGGGCAACTGCAGTGGATTATCGCGGAGGCGTTGAAGAAAAGCGGGAGGAAGAAGAAATAAATAGTGTTTGTTTTTGGAAGCAAATCTTACATAAATCTATCGTAAATAGGGCTCTCCTTGCGGAGAGCATAATTTGTGTAATTCGTAGTTGTTTTTCTGTAAAATCTGTAAAATCAGTAGTTTATGAAAACAAAAACACTAATTCTGTTATTATTCGTAGTTTTGCAATCCCAAGCCCAAATCGAAGGCTACTGGAAAGGCGAAATTGATCTGGGTGTGCAAAAGTTAGAGACGGCTTTCGACATAAAGGCTGCTGAAAACGGCTATGCTGCCACTTTTGACGTGCCCGCACAAGGCGCGTATGATATTCCAGTGGACGAAACAACCTTCCAAGACGGGCATTTAGAGTTGAAAATGAACGCCTTGAGCGCCACCTATTCTGGTGTTTTGAAGGAATCGACCATCGAAGGCGAGTTTACCCAACACGGCATGACCTTCCCGCTTAACCTTGTCAAGGCAGAGAAGAAAGAGCAGAAAAAGGCACGCCCACAAGACCCGCTGCCGCCGTTCAAATACCATATCGAGGAAGTGACTTTCGTCAATGAAAAAGAAGGCAACAAATTGGTTGGTACTTTGACCATCCCCAATGGTGAAGGCCCGTTTCCAGCCATGGTGCTCGTGTCGGGCAGCGGTCAACAAGACCGCGATGAGGAGCTGATGAACCATCGCCCCTTCTTGGTCATCGCGGATTATTGTGCTCTCCATGGCATTGCCGTGCTGCGTTACGACGATCGTGGTATAGGCGGCTCTGAAGGTGAAGTGAAAAATGCCACCTCCATGGACTTCTCCTACGATGCCGAGGCCGCATTCGACTATCTTCGTAACCGAAAGGAAATCGATACTTCAAAGGTCGGCATTTTGGGCCACAGTGAGGGCGGTATCATCAATTTCATGGTGTCGGCGCGCCGGCCTGAGGTGGCTTTCCTGGTCTCTTTGGCTGGTCCGTCGGTGAATGGCATAGAGGTTCTCAAAGAGCAACAAAAGGCTATACTTAGGGCTTCGGGTATGACGGAAGAGGCTGTTCAATTCAACAGTAACACCAATGCTCAGATGTTCGACATCATTGAAGCCTCAAGCAGTAGGGAAGAGGCCGACAGCCTGTTACGCCAACTATTGAAAGGCTGGGGTTATAACGAAGAATTGACCGAGCAAACAATAGGGCAGATGGCGTCGCCATGGATGTACTATTTCTTGAAATACGACCCCACCGAGGCCATCGTCAAGACGAATTGTCCCGCCTTGTTGTTGAACGGCTCCAAGGATTTGCAAGTGATTGCCTCACAGAATCTTCCAAGCTATGAGAAGATCATCACTGAACATGGTAAGACCAACCTCATCCTTCGTGAACTGCCCGATTTGAACCATCTGTTTCAGCATTGCAAGACAGGTTCACCCAACGAATACTGCGAGATAGATGAGACCATTTCGCCCGAGGTGTTGGAGATGATTGTGGAGTTTGTGATGGATTAAAAGTCTACTGTTTCACTTTTTTCCCTATTTTTGCCGCCATAATCTGTTCTTTTTAGATGACTGAAAAGCAGCGGCATAAAATGAACCGTTTGTCGGACCGTCAATTGGTGGACATGCTTCTAGCAAACGATGAGATGACGGTGGAATATGTGTTTTTCCATCGTTGTGAAAGCATGTTTGCCCATATCATTAGTAGTGTTTTCCAGTCACAGGTGAAGAAAGAGGAATTGATTACGGATTTCTATCTTTATTTAAGTGCTGATGATTGGCGACGTTTGCGTCAGTTTGAGTTCAGGTCGGAGCTGAATACCTGGTTGACGGTGGTCGCCATCAGGTTCTTTGACCAAAAAAAGGCATCCTTGCAGACTAAAACTGAAGAGATTGACGCTCAAATTAATGAGGAGGTGAGGCATATTCCTGACGATTTTGATATATTGGACGAGATGTCCAGAGTAGAGCTTTATGATGCCATCGACAAGCTTCCCAAATATCGCGAACGAATGGCGCTGTTGGGACAGCTGGCAGGGAAAAGTGCCGAGACCATCGCCGAAGAAATGAACTGTTCCGTTGCAGCGGTGTACAACCTGACTAAAAAGGCCAGGATGGCTGTGAAAAAAACAATGAAAGGGAAAGAAAAATGAATGGATACAAGATAGAAGTCACCGATGAGTTGCTTGCCTGCTATTTGGAAGGCAAACTGACCGCCCAGGAGAAGGCAGCGGTTGAGCATTACTTGTCCGAGCATACCGAAGCCATGGATGCTGTTATCCTTGCGCGGTATGAGATGGGTTACAGGCGGACCAAACGCCGTTTCTATGTCTACGCCATTACGACCTTTGTGTTGGTCGCTTGTCTTGCTTTGTTGCTTTGGAGGCTGCTGACGCCTTTACATGTAAAGGTCAATGTCACGGAGGACAGGAACTACGCCATCCCTTCATTACCTTTTGAAGGCGGTACCCTCGAATGTGAGTATGCGGGCAACGCTTTGCAACGCATCACGGTGAGCCCCGACAACGCGACGGTGTTTCTCAATGATATTCCTTATCGCTTGAAAGGCAGTCTGGTGCATCTCGTCTTTGAGGCTGATGGTTATCAGACGATTGACACGGTGGTGAAAGCCCAACGTAGTGTTGAGCTCAGCGTCAGACGCAACAACGATCTCGGCGTTGTGTTTGGACGTGTGTGTGACTTTGAGAGCAACCAACCCATTGAAGGCGCTTTGGTGAGTTTGCTTGACTATACGACTATTACAGATGCGTTAGGCCAATTCAGGATCGAGATTCCTTTTGACAAACAAGACGTCACCCAACGTGTATTGGTCGCCAAAGAAGGCTATCAGACATGGGACGAGCTTTACAGGCCTTCTGCTACAGAGCCTTGGCTGATCAGCTTGGAAAAGGAGGTGCAGCCATGAGATATCTCTGGATAGTATTCGTAATGCTCAGTGCAACGCTCTTTGGCCAGACGGTGCAATATGGCAGGGTGGACCTTTATGACAATGGCGCACTTCTTTCTGGAGTCACCCTTACCATACCTTCGGAACACGACTGTCAGCCTACCATGAGCGATGCCAAAGGCTGCTTCCGCTTGTGCTTCGCAAAGCATCAAGTCGGCGATGTGATCTGTGGCATAGAAGCGAGAAAACACGGCTATGAGGTGGTGAATGTGCATGTGACCCGCCAATGGACGCTGACTACCGCCGATACGCTTCACGTGGTTATGGCACCTAAAGATAAGGTCAAGGAGGCCAGGATGCGCTACTATGAGTTGAGTGGCCTTTCTCCAAAAGAGATGCTTTGGCTCGACGGAGCCCGCCTCTATGAGGTGGAGTCGCCCGTTTTCAGCTTCAACATCAGCCGATACCATAAGGGTGTTGCACCTTCCGATGTAGACTCAGACATCCCGAAGACCGATAGGATGAATGACAAGGCCTTTGCCGTCATCATCGCCAATGAGGACTACCAGCAGGAACAGCATGTGCCCTTTGCCATCCACGACGGCGAGGTCTTCAAGGAGTATTGTACTAACCTTTTAGGCATTCCAGAGACGAACGTCCATTTTGTAACAGATGCCACGCTGAACAATATGCGTTATGAGATTGACTGGCTGAAAGCCACATTGGCAGCTTATCAAGGTGAGGCTCAAGGCATCTTCTACTATTCGGGGCATGGTATGCCCGACGAGACGAGCCGCTGTGCCTATCTTTTGCCTGTTGACGGCTATGGCTCCAACATGGAGTCGGGCTTTGGATTGGATGCCTTGTATGCCCAATTGGGCTCGACTGGTGCCGATAGGGTGATGTATTTCGTGGATGCCTGCTTCAGTGGCGCCACCCGTGAAGGTGAGATGCTGGCTGAGAGTCGTGGCGTCGCCGTCAATTCGAAAGCAGGAGAATTGCAGGGCAACGCCATTGCTTTTTCGGCTGCGCAAGGCAACGAAACGGCTTATGCCTATCAGGAGAAGTCTCATGGCATGTTCACGTATTACCTGTTGAAGAAACTGAAAGAAACTCGTGGTGACATCACGGCAGGTGAGTTGGCTGATTACCTGAATGAAAGCATTTCACGCATGTCGGCTGTGGAGGGTATGAAAGCCCAGCATCCTACGGCGCATGGTGTCATGACTGATTGGAGGACAATTAAGATTAAATAAGGTGGCGAGATGAAAAAGCTCTGGATATTGATGGCATGGTTGTGCTGCGGTTGGCTGCAGCCGTTGATGGCACAAGAGGTCGCCGACATCGTAAAGGCCTATCCACGCGACAAAAGTATCGTTGTGGAATACGATCTTGGCGTCGATGCCGATTTTGTGCGACTCTTTGTCTCGCTGGACGGAGGTGTCACCTATCGTGGACCCTTGCAACAAGTCAGTGGCGACGTTGTTGACGTGAAGGCGGGTTTTGGTCATCGCCTCGTTTGGGATGTGCTTAAGGAACTCGATGTCGATGCCTTTGCCAACGACCAAGTGCGCTTCAAGCTGAGCTTGCGAAAGAAAGAGCGTTGGCCACATGAGACTTTTATCACTCTTAATGCCGCCTATAGCTTTGCTCCGCAAGGTTCTTTGGGCTTTAGCGTGGGACAGGTGAAACGTTTCGGTTGGTTCGTGAGCCTGATGAGCAATGGTAACATTTCGGGGTTTCATCCCGATGGCGACTGTGATGCGCAGGGCTTTTTGCCCGACGGCCATCTGATGCAATATACCGGTGAGGTGGCGAAGACGCGTCTCTCCCTTATGGCAGGTGGCATGATGCGCGTTTATGGGCCTTGGATTGCCCGTGTGGGAATAGGTTATGGCAACCACACCGTGTGCTGGCAAACCACTGATGGTGCCTGGTACCGCAACACTGCATATAGCCTGCAAGGCATCGACCTCTCGGCAGGTGTGCAGCTGCATTGGAAAGGTTTTGTAGCATCGTTGGAGGCCGTCACCACACAATTACAAGATGTTGAACTAAAAATAGGATTAGGATATGCGTTTTAAACTATTGATTCTTGGAGTGTTATGTGCTTACGTTTTTGGGTCGTGCCAGAAAGCCCCACTGCCTAACGAAGCAACCATTCAGATCTTGAAAGAAAAAGAGAAGATCACGGTGGGCACCGATTGGGCCGTTTTCAAAGGAGAATATGCCTATCCCGGTGTCATCGACAGCATGAGACTGAGGGTGGGCACAGAGGAACATCTTTATGGCTCCGAGGACTATGGAATGACAGTGATGGGCAAGACCTATTCCGTTGAAATTCACGGATTACAGCCTGGCACCTTCTATTATTACGCCTATCTGGTGGACTACGGGGCGCAGACCGATTGGCAGAGCGAACTCTATGGTTTCACTACTGCAGAGGAAGAAATCAACCTGCCCACGGTGGCCACGGTTGAGGTGACGGGGGTGACTGTTTCGACGGCATCCTGCCTTTGTCATGTGTCGGACGATGGTGGTGCCGAAGTGACCGAGCGTGGTGCGTGTTGGAGCACGAGTCCGCAGCCCGATGTTTCCGACTTCGTCTTTGCGCACGGCCATGGTCTTGGCGATTATACCATCAGTATGGTTGACCTTGAACCGAACACTACCTATTACGTGCGAGCTTACGCTAAGAACCGCAAAGGCATCGAATATGGTGAGGAGCTGAGTTTCACTACCATGGACTACTTGGATCCCCCTTTGGGCGCGACCAATGGGCTGTTCACTATAGCGGAAGGGCGTCAAGTGTGGATTGCGACAGGCAATCTTCAGTATTTGGCTTCAGAGCATCTATGGGGTTTTGCCGAAAACGCATTCGATTATGTCGGCAACGACAATGCCAACATTGCAGAGCATTATGACGGATGGATCGACCTTTTCGGTTGGGGCACGAGTGGCTACAACCACGGGGCGGTAGCATACCAGCCTTGGAGTAAGGATGGCAACGCCGACCATTACTTTGCTTACGGTGACGAAGAGGCTCAACTGTATGACAATACGGGTCAGGCCGACTGGGGTTACAACGACTTCTTCGGTGAAGGCGAGGAAGGGAAGTGGCGCACACCCACACACAGTGAATGGGAATATTTGCTCAATGAGCGCAGCACACCTTCGGGCATCCGCTTTGCCAAGGCGCAGGTGTATGGCGTCAATGGTCTCATCATACTCCCTGACAGTTGGAGCAGTTCTGCGTATTATTTGAATAATATCAACCAAACCAATGCGAGCTTTACCAGCAACATCATCAACGATGGTTGGGAAACGCTCTTGTTTTTCAATGGCGCTGTGTTTTTGCCAGCAGGAGGGTATCGTGATGAGGACAGGGTGGAGTATGCCGGATCCATGGGCTTGTATTACACCTCGGAAAACAATGTCAGGAGGGTCAAGGCTTTCAACTTCGACCATAATGACCTGGGAGCAATGACGGTATTCCGCAACTGGGGTCTCTCGGTGCGCTTGGTGCGCGATGTGGAGAGACACTAAAAATTTTTGAAATTTTGGACTAAAAATCCATCGTCGGGTTTTCTATTATATAAAAGGAACTTGTTTCCTGTTAATAGAAATGACCATGACGAACAAAAATATCATACCTCAATCCGACACCACTTTTCACATAGGAAACCTCATCAAGGCTGAGTTGCAGCGGCAGGGGAGGACCATTACCTGGTTGGCTGGTGAAGTGCATTGCACGAGAGAAAACCTTTACAAGATATTCCGTCATCCATGGATTAATACGGACATGCTTTTCAAAATCAGTGAGGCTTTGCAACACGATTTCTTCAGGGATTGTTCAGAGTGGGTGCAGCATTGATGCATGGCATGGAATGTGAATGATTTCGATAATAGATTATTCAATTTTGTTCGATTAATTGCTACCAAAAGTTACGGTTGCATAGCATGTCCTAAAAGGCATAATTCATAGTTTTAAAAATCCAAAAAGCAATGGATTTTTAACGAATTCTTTTTTGACATGACAGAACCGAAAAATACATCTAAGGCAAATGAGTTTCACATAGGGAAAAACATCCGGAAAGAGCTTGCCCGACAGGGTCGGACGATCACTTGGTTGGCAGGCGAGGTGCATTGCACACGGGAGAACCTTTATCGTTTGTTCCGACATTCATATATCAGCACCGACACATTATTTAAGATTTGTGAGGCTTTGCAGCACGACTTTTTCAAGGAATGTTCGGAGCAGTTGGGGTTGGAAGCGAAGGGAAATATAGAGCGATAAGATGTGAATTAAACCTTCCAATTAATTGGAGAATTTTGTTCAATTAATTGGTTTTAATCGTTACGCTTCATTTGCAGTGAGCAAAGGCTTTTCCCCTAATTTTGAAGGCTGCATTTTTCGCGATGCAGCCCATTTTATTAATTGCCAACAAATTAAAACTTTATACTATGAGAATGAGGAATTTATACAAGAAAAGTGTATTGCTATTAATCCTGCTGTTTGCGGTGGGATGGACCGAAGCACAAACAAATTCAAGAGGAAATATTGGTGCACTTAACGGTGTGTTTTCTGTGAGTCAGAATACCCAAGTGTGCTTTTCAAAAGGCAATCTTCAATACAAAGCTTCAACTAACACTTGGCGTTTTGCCTTGAACCAATGGGATTTTGTAGGAGGCACTAATGGTGACACCGGAATAGAACATGGTAATGTTTACGATAATGGAGTGAAGAGCAAAAACAATCTTATTTCCTCTACGTATGACGGGTGGATTGATCTATTCGGCTGGGGGACAAGTGGTTATAATCATGGAGCTGTCAATTATCAACCATGGGCAACTGAGAGTGATTGGGATTCTTTCATGAATTCAACTAATTATTATGCATACGGAAATAGTAACAATGACTTAAACAGCTATTCAGGCAAAGCAGATTGGGGTTATAATGCCATCTCCAATGGTGGTGACCAGGAGAACCAGTGGCGCACGTTGACCAAAGATGAATGGGTGTATTTAATCAATACCCGTTCTACTCCATCCGGTATCCGCTTTGTTCATGCAACTGTGAATGGTGTAATTGGTCTGATCCTATTGCCGGATAATTGGGATAGTTCCATCTATACTTTAAATGACATCAATAATGGCGAGGCAAATGCAAGTGCAGAAAGCAATGTGTTAAATGTTGCCCAATGGAATGTGTTGGAAGATAATGGTGCAGTGTTTTTGCCAAGAAACGGTTTTTTATGGATGGAAACATATGCCGAAAACGAGTTTAATTATTGGTCAAGTACTCATTCAACCGATGATGGAGGGGCCTATAATTTTACTTATAATGAGTTTGTTTTTCAAGCAGATGCATCATGGTTCCGGCCTGTTGGAATGGGCGTCCGTTTGGTAAAAAATGCATCAACAGAGACATCTTATCTGATTAGAGCAATTCCAAATTCATCTTCTTTAGGGACGGTTGAAGGTTCAGGTACATATAACTTGGGTGAGACTTGTACATTGACTGCCATACCCAATGAAGATTGCATTTTCATATCTTGGACCATTGATGGGGCGGTAGTTTCCGAGGAACCTGAAATTGTTTTCACGGTGAATCATAACTTGTCTCTTGTGGCTAACTTCCAAGCCATTGTTCAATATACCCTCAACGTTTCAGCTAACCCAAGTTATGCAGGAAAAATAACAGGCGTGTTCGATTTTGAAGACGGCAAGCAAGGTTGGACAGCCATTGACAATGACGGCGACGGTCATAATTGGATGTTAAGTTCACTTATGGGCCAAATCGAATGCCATTCTGGAAACGGCAGCCTGGTTTCTGCCAGTTCGGAAGATGAACCCATTACACCTGATAACTGGTTGGTTTCGCCTCCATTAGAGCTCGGTGGCTCTGTGTCGTTATGGGCACGCGGACTTGACCCCGAGTATTTTGCTGAACATTTTGCTATCTATGTCTCCACCAACAGTAACAGTATTGATGATTTTACGCAAATCTCTGAGGAATTCATAGTAGGTAGTGAATATGTCCAGTATTCTGTCGACTTGAGTGCCTATTCTGGGATGGGATTTATTGCCATCCGACATTTCAATTGCACTGACATGTATTACCTTGATATTGATGATATTACTATTGTTTCATCGGCGTTCTCAATGAAACACCAAGAAGGTAAAGCTTGTTCTTTTAGTGCTACACCCAGTGAAGGCCAAGAGTTCTACAATTGGACGGAGGACAGTGAGCTGGTTTCCACTGATGCCGAGTATTCATTTACAGTGACTTCAGATAGATCCTTGGTGGCCAACTTTAGCGTGAACAATAATAGTTACGAGATTACTGCTACGGCTAGTCCAGAGGAAGGAGGTGGTGTGACTGGTGGCGGTACCTACATCCATGGTGCTATTTGCACGCTGACGGCCACTCCTAACGACGGTTTTGTATTCAGCTCATGGACCGAAGACGGTGAGTCGGTTTCGACCAATGCCATATATAGTTTCATGGCCACACAAGAACGCAATCTAGTAGCAGTGTTTTCGCCTCTATATACCATAACTGCAGCGGCTAATCCTGTTGAAGGTGGGTCTGTTTCCTTTGTTGGCATGACTGGTGACACCTATGATATCACAATTCACGATGTAACGAACACTAATGAATATGTGCCATTGTATGGTTATTATGCCGATGCTTGTTTGAAAAGCGAAATGGTTTATCCTGCTGCTGATTTAAGCGTTTTAGGCGGCAAAAGTATCACGAGTATCACATTCTATGCAACTCAGGACAATGTTAGCTGGGGCGCAGCCAACTTCAAAGTCTTTTTGAAAGAAGTCAATAGCACTTCTATCAGTGACTTCAGTGGCCCTGGTACCATTGTATATATGGGTCCGTTGAACATTAGTGGCCACCAAATGACTGTCAATTTCAACACACCTTATTATTATAATGGAGGCAACCTACTTGTTGGAGTTTACAATACTGTCAATGGCAGCTTTGTCAGATCCAATTGGTATGGTGAAACCGTGGATGGCTCTTCGGTGCAGGGCTATAGTTACAATGGTCTTGATGCTATTAGTCCTACACAACGAAACTTCCTGCCCAAGACCACTATCACATATTTAGGTGATGTTGGTGGAACCGTGTATGTAGCCGGAGATACCTGCACAGTTCAGGCTCGCCCCATGGAAGGTTATGAGTTTGTCAACTGGACGGAGAATGGAGAAGAGGTTTCAACGGATATTGAGTATTCTTTTACTGTAACAGGAGATAGGAACTTGGTAGCCAATTTTGATGTGATACCTCTCTACACGATAACGGCTTATCCTAATCCTGAAGAAGGTGGTAGCGTTGAAGGAGAAGGTGAGTGGTATAAAGGAGAGACCTGTACACTAATTGCTTATGCTAATGAGGGTTATCAGTTTGACAGTTGGAGGGAAAATGGAGAGGTTGTCAGTGAATCTCCTAGCTATACCTTTACGGTTCTTTCTGACAGAACGCTTGAGGCTTATTTTGTAGAGAGCCAATATTATATGTTTAGCTTAGCTACTACGCCTCAAGAAGGCGGCACGATTATGACAGGGCTATATACCGAAATTGAAACACCTTTTACTACAGAAGAACCAGTAGAGGAACAAGACATCTCTATTGTCGCCAGAGCCAATGAGGGATGGCGCTTCGCGTATTGGACTTCGAACGATGAAGTGTTATCTGCCAATAATGTTTTCACCTTCCACCTTTCGGAGAATACGGACTTGGTGGCACATTTCGAGCAGTGCGA
The DNA here is from genome assembly GCA_902767725.1 of uncultured Bacteroidia bacterium. Lineage (GTDB taxonomy): Bacteria > Bacteroidota > Bacteroidia > Bacteroidales > F082 > Limimorpha. The sequence goes on from CACXIM010000012.1 coordinate 44,367, forward strand.
GGTGAACCCAGAAACTGATCCTGACCTCTTGAACGGACGCTTCTCCATTAGTGGATGCACCACTGTTGGATTTGCCAAAGGTAATGTAATCGCTCAAATCCATATCGATACCATATATGATACTCCCATGCCTACCAGCGCATCATGGCAATTTGCGGATACGCAGTATTACCGTCAGGAGTACGATGCTGACTATATTTCGGAAAATGGTATCGGAGAACTGTTGGCTGATGGCATGGATTTGGTGTGGGATGTTTACCGTTATTTGGGCGTTGTTGATATCGGTTGCTGGCATCAGCTTTCTGGTGCCGAGTGGGATTATCTTCTCAACCAGCGCGATATGGAAGTTCGTTACGCCTTTGCTGAAGTGAACGATGTGGTTGGTCTGTTGATTTTGCCTGATAATTGGAATATTTCTTATGTATTCGATTCACCCAATACACCTGCTTCATACGAAACCAATATCATACCTTTAGACGATTGGGAATCCATTTTGGAACCTGCAGGTGCTTTGTTCCTTCCAGCCAATGGTGCCATAAACGGAAATAATATTTCATATATAGAGGACTTGGATGGGAGTGGTATTCCGGTGGGGTTCTATGGAAAAATGATTTTCCATCCCGTGATGGGAATTCTGAACGAGGAAACAACGCCTTCCATAGTAGAGGTGACGTCAGCAGCATATTTTTCCATGCGCTTGGCGCAAATTATGGACCAAGCCACATCGACGGTAACGGCGTCAATAGAGCCAACCCAGACTGAGTATGGCATGGTTAGTGGCGGCGGTGATTTCTCTTGTGGCGATGAATGTACCGTTTTAGCTATGGCTAATGATGGTTATGTGTTTCGCTATTGGCTTGATGGCACGGACGTGGTTTCGTTGGATGCCGAGTACACCTTTACCATAGAAGGCGATAGAAACCTCATCGCTGTATTTGCTGATGAAAATGCAGTTTGTACCGTTGAGTTCGAATTAGTTAGCGGTATGAATGGCTTGCTTGGTTGGGGAGGAGAAGCTCTTCAATTGAACTTTGGTGACAATTCTCCATCAATTACATTGACAATACCAGCACCTGAAAATGATTGGAATGCTATTATGATTGCCTTGTCATCAGGTCAAAGTGTTGGTGTAAATGACTTAAACCTAGCACAATCACGCATTTTTACTTTCCCCATTAATAAGGAGACTTCAGTGGAAATGACTTGGTTGGCGCCAAGTAATAATATGGGTATGAATATGTCTAATTCATTTACAGCTAGATATATAAATGGTGAAACCATTATTGAAAATGCTAAAAGCAGTGATTTGCCATCTACCTTCCAATGTAGATGCGATGATGTTCTCTTGGTTGTGAATCCTGAAGAAGGTGGATATATTAACATAGAGGGAGCTCTTTCTATTGGAGAAACCGTTACTCTTACCGCAGTGGCCAATTATGGCTACTCTTTTGTTAATTGGACTTTCAACGGAGTCGAAGTGAGTACTGAACCAACCTATAGCTTTATGATTACAGAAGCTGGTGATATGGTCGCAAACTTTGAATTGGACAGCTTCGAAATTACAGTAACATATACTCCTTTGGAAGGAGGTGTTGTTACCGGTGAAGGATTATATGAGTATGGAACGACCTGTACAGTAACGGCTGAACCTGGCGAAGGATATTCATTCATGTATTGGACCGAAGATGGGAGTATCGTTTCAAACAATTCCAGTTATTCTTTCCAAGTTACAAGAGATCGTGATTTGGTTGCCTACTTCTCTTTGCCTTTAACCATTACGGTTGAAACCTATCCCTATGAAAGTGGTGTTGTAAACGATGGAGGTGTGTTTGATTATGGTTCGATTTGTACTTTAATTGCTGAACCAAACAATGGCTATACTTTTAATTGTTGGACAGAGAATGGTACGATTGTATCAACGTCATCCACCTATTCTTTTCCTGTGACCCATGATTGTAATTTGATTGCCTGTTTTACAACTTCTAGTAATACAAGTATTTTATCTGGCCTGTTCTCTGTGAGTGAAAATGGTAGGGTCAACTTCTCTCAAGGTAACTTGCAGTATAAGGCGAGTACACATACATGGCGCTTTGCTACTAACCAATATGATTTCATTGGTAATGGTAACAGCAACATATCTAGTAACTATAGCGATTGGATCGATCTTTTCGGATGGGGTACTAGCAACTTTAACCATGGTGCGGTGTGTTATCAGCCATGGAGTACCAGCACGACTTATAGTGACTATTACGCCTATGGCAGCGATACCTATAACTTGTTTGATCAAACTGGACAAGCTGATTGGGGCTGCAATGCCATCAACAATGGTGGTAATACAGCAAACAGCAGTTTAAGGACATTGACCCATGAAGAATGGCTATACGTATTATACTCTCGAAACACCACAAGCGGCATTCGCTTCGCGAAGGCAAAGGTAAACGATGTGAATGGGATGATTCTTTTACCAGATGATTGGAAGTCAAGTATATATAGATTAAATAATACAAACAATAACTCGTCTAGTTGTGATGGTAATGTGATTACAGCTGAGATTTGGTCTAGTATATTTGAGGCTAACGGTGCGGTGTTTTTGCCTGCTGCGGGAGAGCGTTACGGAACTACTGTAAGAGACGTGGGAAGTGATGGTTGTTATTGGTCTGCATCGTATCAAGACAGCAACTATGCTTGGCGTTTAGCTTTCGTAAGTAATGCCAATACTTTCCCGACAATAGCCATTTCTCGTAATACTGGTCAAAGTGTTCGTTTAGTCAGTTCATTGCTCTCGATTTCTGCTTCTCCTAATTTGGATGAAAGAGGCTCAATTACAGGTAGGTTAGGTGAGTATATGTACGGTAGTACTTGCTCGCTATCAGCTACAGCCAATGAAGGATTCACCTTCATGAATTGGACGGAGAACGGAGTGGTGGTTTCCACGGCATCCACCTATTCATTTGTCGTCACCCAAGAGCGTGAACTTGTTGCGAATTTCCAAGCACCGCTTAGTATAACTGCAATCATCACACCAGAAGAGAGTGGCTCGGTCACGGGAATTGGCTTATACGACTTTAATTCAGAATGCACATTGACCGCTATACCCAACGAAGGCTATGTTTTTAGTGGTTGGACTGAAAACGGACAATTGGTTTCAACTGAAGAGGTCTATGTGTTTACAGTTACTACCAACCGTTCCTTAGTGGCCAATTTTGGTCGTCTCATTACCGTTATGGCGAATCCATCGGAAGGAGGCACTGTTCAAGGAGCAGGTATTTATTCTGATGGTGACGAATGCATCTTGACAGCTTCTGCCAATACTGGTTACGATTTTATTAATTGGACATCTAGTGGTGTAGAGGTTAGTACAAGTTCCTCTTACTCTTTCATAGTTACGCAAAATAACAACTACGTCGCTAATTTTGAATTAAAGAATTACGAAATAACTGCCATTTCGAATCCTGAAATTGGTGGTGTTGTGACAGGTATGGGTAACTATAGCCATGGGGCACAATGTACACTGACGGCCATCCCTAATGAAAACTACAACTTTTTGAATTGGACAGAAAATGGTACATTGGTTTCCACTAATTCCAGCTATACCTTCTCGGCATCAAGAGATAGAGCTTTGGTGGCTAATTTCATTCGTACATTCACTATCACAGCATCATCTTCCCCATTAGAAGGAGGTGTAATAAGTAGTGAGTATTTCTATGATGATGGTAATTATGTGTCGAGTCTTGGAGCTACAGGAGGAAGACAAATATGGTGGGGCATAAAGTTACCGGCAGGCTCTTATTTAGGCAACACACTTACTAAAGTATCGGCATTTGATGCTGTGTCAATGACGGGGACAGTGACGATTTATAACGACGGTGAAGATGCTCCTGCCAATCCGGTGGGTAGTATGGACGTGACCTTTACTGATTGTCGTAGTTTTGTTGATTTCATATTTGAGAGTCCGCTCTTCATAGATACGTCAAAAAATGTATGGATTGTTTTCTGCTCTGCCGAGGGTATTTCATATCCAATACCATGTTGCAGAAATACAGGTGATAAAAATGGGCGTTGGGTCTCTTTAGATGGAACGACATGGAATGATATTGTTGAAATATCCTCCTATTGGTATACGTTTATGGTTAGAGCTACTTTCGAGGCTACTCAGTTAGAGGGAATCATGGCTGAAGGAGCTACCTGTACCATGACTGCCTTACCCAACGAAGGCTATGGCTTTAGCGAATGGACCGAGAATGGCGAGACCGTTTCGACTGATGCCACTTATAGCTTCACGGTAACGGGTGATCGTAACCTTGAAGCTATCTTCTTGCCTGTTTATGTCATCAATGCAGAGGCTTATCCACAAGAGGGTGGTTACGTAACAGGTGCTGGTACCTTCTTTGGAGGCGAGACTTGTTCATTAACCGCGACACCTGCAGAAGGCTACAGGTTTAATTATTGGACAGAGAATGGCTCTGTTGTTTACAGAATGAATAATTATCAGTTCATCGTAACAGGCAATAGAAACTTGGAAGCCGATTTCAGTCTTAAGACTTATTCTATCACTACCACGGCAAATCCTGCAGAAGGCGGCACTGTGGAAGGTGGCGGCACTTATACACATGGAACGGAATGCTACCTATGGGCTTACCCCAATGAAGGTTATACCTTTAGTAATTGGACGCTGAACGGCGAAGTGGTGTCTACCGATGATTGGTTTGTATTCATTGTAACATCCGCCGGTGATTATGTGGCCAATTTCATACCAATCAGTTATGAGATTACCGCTAATGCCAATCCTGTGGAAGGCGGCACGGTGACCGGCGCTGGCAATTACGATCATGGTACGGAATGCACACTGACTGCCACGGCCCAAGTGGGTTATACCTTCGTCAACTGGACCTTGGACGGCGTTGAAGTAAGCGCCTATCCGACCTATACCTTCACGGTATATGGAGATGCAACGTATGTGGCCAACTTCAGTTTGAACCTCTATGAGATTACCGCCATCGCCAACCCGGTTGAAGGCGGCACCATCACAGGCGCAGGCAACTATTACCACGGTTCAGGATGTGCCTTGACTGCCACGCCGAACGAAGGCTACACCTTCATGTATTGGTCGGAAGGCGGCAATATGGTTTCCTATGAGGCAAACTATAGCTTTGTCGCTACAGGTGACCGCGCTCTGGTGGCACACTTTGCAGCAAACGAACAAACCCTCAGCTTGAATCCTGGCTGGACCTGGCTCTCATCCTATATTGAGATGGAGGACAACGACGGCCTCGGTATGTTGGAGAATGGCCTGAACCCGAATGGCGTGATGATCAAGTCGCAACGCGATGGTTTCGTGTCTTACGCCAATGAAATGTGGATGGGTACCTTGGAGAACATCACCAACGAGAAGATGTATCTCGTCAACACCAATGAGGTTTCCGATGTCACCTTCACGGGCCCCGTAGCCAATATGATGAACCATCCCATCACCTTGAATCACAACTGGACATGGATAGGATATCCTTCGCCATTCGCATTGGATATCAACGAGGCCTTGGCCAACCTGAACGCCTCCGAGGGTGATGTGGTGAAATCGCAGTCAAGCTTTGCCACCTATAGCGTGAACGACGGCTGGTTTGGTTTGCTTAACCAACTGGAGCCTGGTATGGGACTCATGTATCAGTCGCACAACAGTCAACCTGTCACCTTTAATTATGGTGTAGGCATGAGCCGTTCGCTGAAGGCCAACGTTACCGCCGAGAACAACCACTGGGTGCCCGATATCCATGCTTATCCGAACAACATGAGCATCATGGCCGTAGTGGAACTCAATGGCGAGGAGCTGCAAGACGAGCGTTATGAGCTGGCAGTCTTCAATGGCAGCGAATGCCGAGGCAGTGCACGTCTGGCTTATGTGCCCTCTTTGCGTCGTTATGTCGCCTTCTTAACGGTGACAGGTGAGGATGACGTAGATCTTTATCTAGCGTTGTACGATACGATGACGGGTAAAGCCTATTACAACACGACAGATTGCCCGAACTTTGAGGCCAATGCGGTGTTGGGTAGCCTTAGCATGCCATTCGTGGCTCGCTTTGGTGGTACTACCGATGTGGATGAATGGGATGCCCCGAACATTGAGCTTTATCCCAACCCTGTGGTGGCTGGTCATCTCTTCCAGATGGAGATGCCTGCCGAGTGCCAAGGTGCTCGGGTGAGCATCGTCAATGCCTTAGGTGCGGTGATTTCGACCACCGATGTGTATGACGAACCTGTCACCCTGCGCGCTCCGGCCGTTCCTGGCGTCTATTCGGTGAGAATCGTGACCGACAAGCAAGGTACCTTTACCAGAAAACTGATTGTAAATAAATAAATACCCTATAAGAGATGAGAAAGAATATCCTTTTAGCAATTTTCATGGCGGTGGTTTGCCAATGCAATCTATTTGCCGCCACCGTGATAGAGAAGCACTGGAATTGTGATCCCTCGCTTTATCCTAATACGATGACCATCGTTGGTGTGGTCGAAATCGATGAGGCGGAGCAGGGCAACACTTCTTTGGAGGTGGGTGCTTTCTGTGGAACGGAGTGCCGCGGCAGCGAGATGCTGCGTTCCTTTCCCCAAGTGAATCGGTTTTTGGTGTTCCTGACCGTGTATGGCGAAGACAATGATGCCATCACCTTCAAACTCTATGACCATGGCACGGGGGAGGAACTGGATGCCTACGTCGAGGGCATGACGTTTACCATTGATGCCATGCATGGCACGCCCGTAGAGCCTTACGAGTTCAACTTCATCCCGTATTATACCGTTACGGCTGCAGTCAACCCATCGGGAACGGGTTCCGTCTCAGGTGCTGGCCGTTTTGTGGCACATTCATCTATGTCTCTTACCGCCACGCCCAACACGGGCTATGGCTTCGTCAATTGGACGGAGAATGGGGAAGAGGTGGGTACGGATCCTACACTTCAGTTTGAATTGTTGGGCAACCGCTCCTTGGTGGCCAACTTCGAGATGATTATGCACCATGTCGATGTTGGGGTCAATTTTGATGTGGCAGGTTCGGCAGCGGGTGCAGGCGACTTCCAAGAAGGCAGCACGGTGACCGTTTCAGCGACGCCCAACACAGGATTCCTCTTCGACCGTTGGTCGGAGAATGGTCAGACGGTGTCGACCAGTGCCTCCTACGCTTTCGCCATTTGGGAGGATCGAGACTTGACCGCCGAGTTCAAACTTGCCATCACGGATACCACGGCTTCCTCGTGTGCGGAATACGAATGGCATGGTCAAACCTATACATCGAGTGGGACGTATTACGACACCATGACCAGCTATTTAGGTATCGACAGCATCGTGGCCTTGCATCTGACCATCTATCCGGCTTATGCTTTCAATCTCTATGAAACGGCCTGCGATTCCTATTTATGGAATGATACCTATTACTATGAAAGTGGCGACTATGAAGATGCCTATCAAACTATCCATGGTTGCGATAGTATCTATACCTTGCATTTGACCATCAATCAGACTCGGCCTTTGGGTAACTTCACGTATATGACACCGGCCAACAACTATGTGAACCGTTACACGGATGTGGATTTCTATTGGGATGGCGTGGTGAATGCCGACCGATATGATTTCTATTTCTGGGAAGACGGTAACGACAGGCCAACGAATCCTACCATTGCCAACAGCATTTCGGTGACCGCGCACAGGAATGGTCTTGAGCATGGCGTCACCTATCACTGGTGCGTGGTGGCCAAGAATGATTGTGTGGAGATAGAGAGTGCAGAAAGGACGTTCGTATGCCAACTTACCCCATCTATGACCGTGATTCCACAAAGTAGTCTCGATTTTGGTGAAGTGGAGGTGGGACAGAACTCCACTAAAAACATTAGTGTGTCGGGCACTGCACTGACAGAGGACATTTCTTACGCTTTCCTCGAAAATACGTATGGTGCGGATGCGGAATTCTTCGAGATAACACCTGCCTCCAACTGGAATGCCTTGAAGGGTGGTACCTTGCAGGTGACCTTTACGCCTGTGGCTACCCAGCTTTATTATAATTCGGCCGTCAGAATTGCTTCGGGTACTTTTGTGGACACGGTCTATCTGGCGGGCAGCATGGCCAATCGTTTCGTCTTTACCACCCATGTAGAGGCGTCGCGTTCGCAGTTTGTTGCGGGCGACACCATTGTCATTAATGGTCATGTGGAAGATGTGTTGGGCAATGTGGTGCCCAATCTGGATGTCGACGTGTATCTGATGGTGATGGGCACGCGTACAACAAAACGGACCGTTTCCGATGAGAATGGTGACTATAGCATCACATACGTGCCGCGCTATTCGGAGTCGGGTTACTATCAAGTGGGATCATGCGAAAAGAACAAACGTTCAACAGAGGTGCACGACACCTTTGATGTGCCGGGCATGAGTAGGACTTCGAATGATTTTATCAGGTGGGATATTTATCAGAATGACACTTTGAATGGTACGATACCCATCCGTAACAGAAGTAGAATTCCATTGGGAGATATTACCATAACTCCTGTTTCTTTGCCACAAGGGTGTTCGGTGGAATTCGGCAGTCTCAATTTAGGTGCACTTGAAACAGGGGAACTTCATTATACAGTGATTGGCACGGAAGTCACTACTGGTGGTGATTATCAAGAAGCAGTTTTTCAGTTGACAGCTGCTGATGGTACTTTTTTGAACCTTACATGCCTTTACTATTGCTATAAGCGTCGTGGAACTTTAGACGTGTATCCGAATAAGATAATTACTTCAATGAAACGTTACGGACAGAAAGTACTCTCGTTCCAAGTAACTAATAATGGAAATGGCGAAACAGGTCCTATTTCCATTAACCTACCTAATGTGGAATGGATGTCAGTAATGGGTGCTGATTCTTTGCCTTCTCTTGCCGTGGGCGATTCCTTATCATTCTCCTTGATGCTTGCGCCTGACGAGAATGTAGGATTGGGTCAATACTCCGGCAGTTTTGCTGTCAATTGTGCCAATGGAAACAGTGTATCCGTGCCATATACTATTGAAGCTACATCTGATTCTACAGGCACGCTAGTTGTGGATGTGACAGATGATTATACTTATAATACCAACAATGGTAATGGGCCTCACCTTGAAGGGGCGTCAGTAACCGTTGTTAGTTATTATTCTTTGGAAACTATTGCTCAAGGTTTGACGGATGTTGATGGTATTTTTAGAGTGGATTCAATACCAGAAGGGTATTATTATCTTACTATTAGAGCTGATAGCCATTATGACTACAATGAAGGCATTATATACATTGAAGGTGGAAGGACCAAACATAAGTCAGTGTATTTACAGTTTAATGCTATCACTTACTCTTATAGTGTAACTCCGACGGAAATTGAAGATGAATACGAGATTTCTGCTGTCTCCCATTTTAAAACAAATGTGCCAGTACCTGTGGTGGTAATTGAAGGCCCTGACGTTTTTGATCCATTAGCCTATGGAGATACTCTCCTTTTTTCTTTAACGATATCTAATCGTGGATTAGTTGATGCATACGATACTCAGTTAACCTTTGATTCAGAAGATTTTGTTATAATTCCATTATTTGATCATGTAGACACTCTTCATCCAAATTCTTTTATTGTCGTTCCATGCATTATGACAGGAGTGCAAAATGCAAAAAGTGGTTCTGATGATGTAAATGTTGTATGCAAGACTTTTACTTCTACTACAAAGGCTTGGTATTATTGTAACGCTAAGAAGGAATGGGTACGTTTCATAAAAGGTCATAAAGTGAGATCCTCGGAGTATTGTGTAGAGATACCTAAACCTAATACTGGAGATGATGATTCAAATACTGAACCTGACGACGACGACGATGATGATGGGCATCATCATCCACGTCCTAGTCGTCCGCGTCCAGGACATGGTAATGACGATACTAATGGCAATAATGGTAATAACAGGCCTACGTATCCTATTGAAACTACTTCCCAAGATTGTACACCTTGTTGGAAAATATTGCCATCATTATTGGTTCATTTAGGAGAAAAGGTTGCTGATGTTTTAGTACCAGGATTGCAATATGTACCAATCTCAGATATATTTGATTGTTATTTATATGAGGGTGATATTATGGATGTTGTGAAAACCATTGTTAAAACTACAAATCCTGCCATAGCATATCTTTTACGAAATCGCTTGACATTAAGTAGTTCTCTTTTGAATTGCTTTGATGATGTTGCAAAATCATGGGCAACAAGTCAAGCGATGGCAGCTGCTCCTCCGATACAGGCTGCCTATGATTTAACCACAGAAACATTGGGTATTGCAGAAAGAATATCTCAATGTATCACTCATGATAAGTCTCTAAGAGACAACCCAGAACTTGACGTTTCTATCGATCAGTATAATTATTGCTCAAATTTCAGTCAGGCATGCTTGAGTGAAATCACAAACTTGTTCCAAGAGGAAGAATGGATGGAAGAAGAGCATGTTGCTGATTTTTTGACGAATTTCATTTCTGCTATGGACACGGTTGATTATATGGTTTCAGAACAGGCTGCATCACAATTGAAAAATGCATGTGATTTTACCAAGGTAAATGACTCTATTGTTCAACGCTTTGTTGATCGTTGGAATAGGAGCGTTCAATATTGGGAAGAAGGATACTATACTCTTAATGACCTTCCAGAAGGGTATGACAATAGTTTCATACAGTTGGATACTTTAATGTTTGAACCAATCCAAGAGGCAATGGAAGCGGCTCAAGCTTATGGATTCGATGATGTCAGCGAGATGTTCAGTTCTTCGATCAGTTCTTTGTATAACAACACTTATGAGCACACGAATGACGTTTGTGCAAAAGTCAGTATCCAATTCAAACAGACCATGACGATGACACGAGAGGCTTTTGAGGGTACACTTAAGATTACAAATGGTCACTTGACCGATCCAATGCAGAGCATAGATGTCAACTTGACTATCAAAGACGCTTATGGTCAGGACAAAACCAATCTGTTCCAGATTAATGTGGTCTCAATGGATAAAATATCTGGAGTAGATGGCTCTGGTACACTTGCTGCGCAGACCGAAGGTACTGTACAGTTCCTAATGATTCCAACCATCGAAGCAGCCCCCGATTCATCTATTATTTATTCGTTTGGTGGTTCTTTCACCTTCCTAGATCCTTTCTCAGATGAAGAGATGACTTACCAACTTTATCCTATTGACCTAACGGTTAATCCAAGTCCCAACCTCTATATTGATTACTTCGTGCAACGCAACATCATCAGTGACGATCCGATGACCGAAGACACCATCGAGCCTATGGAAGAAGCCGAAATCGCCATGATGATACGTAACCTGGGCGCGGGCGATGCCAAAAACGTGTTTCTGGAAAGCTCGCAACCTACCATTATCGAGAACAAAAACAACTTACTCATTTTGTTTGACATGACTGGTGCTGCCATGAACGGAGAACGCCGTCCCTTAGAATTGACGGACGTCCCATTCGGCACCATTGCTGGTCATACCAACGGCATCGCCGAATGGTACTTCACCAGCTCGCTCATCGGACGCATAGTGAGTTCGACGGCTAGGGTAATCCATAACAACAGCTTTGGCAACCCGAAGTTAAGCTTAGTTAGCTCGGTGAACACTCATGAGCTCATCAAGGCTGTTACAGCATACGGCTCTTTGGATGATGGCATCAACGACTTCCTCGTCAACGAGATTGCCGACTTCGGGCATACGCCTGACAAGTTGTATTTCTCCAATGGCGACACGACCAATGTGGTTAAGGCAGACCATTTGGTGGCTTTGGATAGCGTGACACACCAGAACAATACCGTTACTATTGAGTTGTATCCTTCTGCTGCAGGATGGAACTACGATACCGTGGCTGACCCAGGACATGGCCTTTACGAACTGCTTAGTTGCACAAGAAGCGACGGTCAGGAAATACCGCTCAACAATGTCTGGATTACGCATATCACCATCCCACACGATGATGTCCCTATCCACGAAAACATCCTCCATATTGTCGACACCTTGACGACCGAGGATATGGTCACCTATACGTTGGTGTATGACGTTGTCCTCATCGATACCTACGAGATTACAGCCACGGCCAATTCCGATGAGTGGGGTACTGTGACAGGTGGCGACACTTACGAAGAGGGCTCTACCTGCACCTTGACGGCCACACCTGCCGAAGGCTATGCCTTTGTCAATTGGACCAAGGATGGCGAAGTGGTGTCGACCGAAAGCACCTACAGCTTCACCGTTACCGAAGCAGGCGATTATGTCGGCAATTTTGGAATTGTCATGGATCATACGATCGCCCTCGAGCAAGGCTGGAACTGGTGGAGCTCTTACATCGACCTTGAAGGAACCGGATTGACCCAGTTGGAGAACGGCTTGGGAGAACACGGTGTCTACATCAAGTCGCAGAACAACGGCTTTGTCGGAAATGGTGGAAGCGATTGGTACGGAACGCTTTCTAGCCTCCACAATCAGAACATGTACATGATTCAAACCAATGCGCCCGTGCAGTTCACCATGAGCGGCGTGTGCGTCAACGCCTCACAAATCGAAATGAATACAGCGTCGGGATGGAACTGGATAGGCTATCCCTTGACCACGGCACAATCGGTAGACGATGCCCTGTCGCAATTCGATGCCAGCAACGGCGATTTGCTGAAGACGTTGAACAAGATGTGCGTCTACGATGGAGATGGTTGGTATGGTACCTTGGGCAACATGAGTCCTGGTCAAGGCTATATGTTAAACAGCGAGCTGTCTCACAGCTTCTATTATGCGTCAAGCCGTGGCCTGCTGAAGGAAGAGCCTAATTGGCTTTACCATTGGAACTCGAAGGCACGCAACTATGAAAATAACATGAGTTTCATCGCTGCCATAGCTCTGAACGGCAAAGAGCTGCGTTCTGAGGCTTATGAGGTGGCTGCCTTCTGCAACGGCACCAGCTTGGGCAGCACGCGACTGCTCTACAACGACCGCCGCGACCGTTATTATGCCTTGTTGCCTGTTCCTGGCGAAGAAGGCATGAAACTGAGTTTCAAGCTTTATGATGCTGATTTGAGCTACGAGTATCCTGATCAAGCTTTGGAAACTTACAGCTTTGTCATCAACGGCGTCAACGGTAGCCTCGACGAGCCTGTAGTTCTGCACTTCGGTTCGGAGCGTCCAGAGGAAGCTGCGGCATTGCTGCTCTATCCCAATCCCGTCAAAAAAGACGGCATAGTGAGGTTGGCCTTACCTGTGACATCAAATGTCGTTAGGGTGGAGATCTACAACATGTTGGATGTGCTGGTGGCCACAAAAGACATTATGGGCAACAGCTTCAATGTGGGCAACACCCTGCCGTCGGGCACATATATTTTGCGTGTGTATGACGGTAAAGAAAAAACGTATTATGGAAAACTGATTATAGAATAATAACACCAGAATAAAATGAAAAAAAGAAACATTAAACTATTATTGCTTTTGCCGCTGCTGGCGCTATTCCATAACGCCATGGCAGATGGTGAGCACTGGACTTGGAATCAGCATCAGTATTCGAACAATTCCATCTTTATTGCTGTCATTACTATTGACGGCACGGAACAACGTAGTGACCAACTTGAGATAGGTGCCTTCGTTGACGAGACTTGTCGTGGTAGCATCATTTGCAAGTATGAACCGAAAAAAGATCGCTATTACGCTTATTTGGTTGTCAACGGAGTCAGTGGTATGGAAATGCATTTCCGTTTATGGGATCACACTACGGATAGCGAACTGGACGTGACTTGTGGCATTACCTATACTTTTGAAGCAGACGAATCCTTCGGTCTGCCTAACTCCCCGTATGTGTTTCCTTTTACTACCAATCCAACAGAAGTCATCTTTAATGGTACCGTGAATGAATTATGGTCGGTAGCAGGCAACTGGGAAGGCAATGCTCTGCCAACAGAAGGTGACTTAGCCATCATCAACGCCCCTTGTCAACTCGATCAGGATGCAGAGGTGCTGCAACTGGTGGTGAACGACGCAAAGTCGCTGACGATCACGGAAGGCCACACCCTTACGGCAGGCAGCATTACTAGCGATGCCGCCACCAAACTGGTCGTCGCCGACGGTGGACAACTGGTGTGCGACAATAGGGAAGGCGTGTTTGCAACGGTAAAGAAATATGTTTCAGGCTACGGAACAGGTAACGACAAATGGTGCTTTATCGCATCACCTCTGGTGGGAGGCACGGAACATACGTCCATTGGCAACCTGGTGAACGAAGAAGGCTATGACCTCTATGCTTTCGACCAGACCGAGGAACTGGAATGGCGTAACTTCAAGATCAATGACTTGACGCTGAATCCCGGCGAAGGTTACCTTTATGCCAATACTTCCAACGTAACGCTTGAGTTTGCGGGCGAACTCAACAGCACGGTAGATAAAGTCAACTTGGGTTATGGCTCTGGATATACCCAGTCTGGTTGGAACCTTATCGGTAATCCATTCACACGCAACGCCTACGCCGATAGGAGCTATTATGTGTTGGATGAGACAGGCTCGGCTGTCAATCCCGTCGCCGCTTCCGAGGCTGAGGTGATTGCACCTTGCACGGGCATCATGGTGAAGGCGACAAGTGATGAAGAAACAGTCAGTTTTAGTCCAAATGCACCGAGGAATAACAAAGGCATCCTGAAAATGATGGTGTCGTCATTCACCCGTGGGACATCATCGGATTGTGCCATCGTCAGCTTCAATCCCAATGACGCCTTGGCGAAGTATGTGTTCCATAGCGGAGGTCCCCAACTCACTATTTCACAAGAAGGGAATGAATTTGCCATAGTTTCTGCTGAGAGAGAAGGTGAACTCCCAGTCAATTTCAAGGCTGGCGAAAACGGCAGCTATACCATTAGTGTAAATGTTTCACATGTAAGCATGGACTATCTGCATTTGATTGACAACCTTACGGGAGACGATGTGGATCTATTGGAGACGCCGAGCTATTCCTTCAATGCACGTGCCACCGATTATGCTTCTCGTTTCAAGATTGTATTCGTTTGCGGGGATGACTCTTCGGCAGACTCAGAGACCTTTGCCTATTTTAATGGTACAGAATGGGTTATCAATTATGAGGGAGAAGCCGTACTTCAGATGTTAGATGCAAAAGGGCGCATCGTCTTTAGCATAGAAGCTTCAAATCATGTTTCTACGGCAGGAATGGCACCTGGCGTATACATGTTCCGTCTCGTGAATGGTAATGACGTGAAGACGCAGAAGGTCGTGGTGAGATAAATGAGATTCCCCTAAGGGGGAATGGAGTGCTCGTGTATCTAAATACGCAGCGGCATAAGGATTCAGAAGCCAAAGGTTACCTAAAGCCGCCGCAGATGAAAAAAAGACAGCACTCCATTCCCGCGAAGCGGGAAACTCCTAAACGAAAGAAAGATAAATTGGAAATAAACAACATAAACACAATAAACAATGAAAAAACTAGCAATAATAATAGCATTATTATTTGGTATGAATATTCTCGCTTCAGCCCAGGGTGGCTTGTTTAAGCGCGGTGCTGAACCTGAAGGACAAATATACGGTCCTCGCAATGGTATGCCTTTGTTGCCAACCATGCACAACCAAGGTGAAAACCAAGACGCAGATGCGCCACTCGGAGGCGGCGTTTTGGTTTTGGTAGGACTTGGTGCAGGCTATGCGATCATAAGAAGGAAGAAAAGCGAATGAAAAGATGCGTGTGCTTCTTTTTGTTGCTGTTGTTAGCGACAACCGCCTGGGCCAATCATTGGGATCCCGATACTCATCAGTTTCCTGATAACATGAATGTCATCGGTGTGATAGAGATCAATGGGATTGAACTAGCGGCCGAAGGATTTGAGTTGGGCGCGTTTTGTGGTGACGAATGCCGTGGCAGCGAAATGTTGACCTATTATGAGGGCCTAAACCGTTATATGGTTTTCATGACCCTTTATGGTCAGTCGGGACACGTCTTGTCGTTCAGGTTATATGACCATGCCACCCAACGTGAACTTGAACTGACGCCTCCTGAATCGATGTCATTTGTCCCCAATGCCGTTGTGGGCGCCATCCAAGAGCCTTACGTATTTCCCTTTTCGGGCGGAATGGGCGTGATTACAACGACCGTAGTGCCGGAAGAAGGAGGCGCGGTGACGGGTGGAGGCGCTTATTGGATAGGGGAGACATGCACTTTGCGAGCGGTGGCCAATGAAGGCTATACTTTTGTGGACTGGACCGAGGATGGCCAGCAGGTCTCTGTAGATCCCATCATGACTCTTTTAGTGACCACTAACCATGACTTGCAAGCCAATTTCGTCATCAATTCATACGAGATTTTGGTTGAGGCGCAGCCGGATGAGTGTGGAAGCGTTACAGGGCAAGGTACATACGATTATGGAATGTTGGCCACCGTGTCGGCGTTACCTAATGATCATTATGAATTCGTCAACTGGACGGAAGATGGTATGATGGTTTCTAATTCTTCTGAATACACATTCGAAGTGAATCGAGATCGCCATCTTATAGCCCATTTTGCCCAGGAGAGTTTTGTGGTCAGTGCAACAGTTAACCCCGAGAATGCCGGTATTGTTGAAGGGGTGGGTAATTATGCTTACGGGCAGATGGCCACACTTGTCGCCTATCCTAATGAAAACTATGCGTTTGTTGGTTGGTTAGAAAACGGTGTATTAGTTTCAGTTCAGGCTTCCTTTGCTTTTATGGTGACACATGATATGCATTTTGAGGCGAAGTTCGTCTCCTATGATGGATTGCAAGAAGGGGAAGAAACCTTGTCGGTATTCCCCAATCCGACCGTTGGACGAGTTACGATAAAAGGAGTACCAGAAGAGGGCGTTGTGCAGGTGGTTGACGGGAGAGGGAACAGTGTGATGACGAGAGATGGTGAGGGGGAAGAGATAACCCTTGACCTGAGCGTTTTGCCTGATGGATACTATTTTCTTTTTGTTCATTCTCAGGAGGAAAGACGATTGATAAGACTCATAAAAACAGCAAGATAGACCCAATTCTGGGTTTTATAGGTTTGTAAAATGATAATTAGCGAGGCCGCCTTCCAAGGGTGGCCTTTTTTTGTTGCTGACGTTGAAGATTGGCGGATTATATTCGATTAATTGGTAATAAAAGTTACAGGTGGGATGGAAAGATGATGGGTTATTTGCCTAAATTTGCAATAATTACATTAACTAAAACCGACGGGCCCGATGGAATATAACTGGGCACAATAATCAAATGAAAAAGTTTTTATTATCATTGGTTGTCTTGTTTACAATAGGACTGCAAGCTATGGCACAAGGTTTTATCGGCGCAGCATCACCTGCAGGGCCAAAAATGCTTGACAATATGAAACCGGTCATGAAGGACCAATCTTACTCCACAATCATTAATACAAATGGATCGAAGGTTGAAACGATGAATGCCATCAAGAATTATCTTATTGAATACGAAGTGGCTGACTCTACAGAACTTTCCGTCGTTGATTTTGATGAAAGCATGTCCGAGATAAAGCTTCGTCTTGGCTATAGAAAAGGCCAGACTTTGTTAAAGGGGGCGATGGGCGCCAAGACGATAGCCCCGCCTATGAGGTTGTGGATGGATGCCATCTTTGCTTTTAACGATGAGAACCAAATGATGATTACATTGACCAATTTCAATGGCTCCGTATTATGCTTTGTCGATGACGATGGTTACGTTGGTATGCATAAAAAATCAAGATGCCCCCTAAAAGATGAACATGGGGATCTCTTTAACGAATATGACAATAAAATTACTGAAGAGAGCAAGACAATACTTGCTTCTAGTATGGCAATAGTCGATGCATTGTTATTGATGTCTGGTTATAATGAAGAGCAAAGAGAGTCGTGGAGAAGGTCGAATTTGGAAGACATTAGAAATCGATTCAAAATGTATGATGATGCAGTTAAGAAGGGTTCGTCTGAATGGATTACTGAAGACAATATTGTTGACTATAAGTTTGGGTATTTTTTAGATCCATTTGGGAAGCTGAAGACCAATGACAATCTCCAAGAAACGGCTAAAGAGCAAGTCGAAAACTACCATTCGGGCAATTGGGTTCTTGGCATGTTCCAATACTCATGGAAACAGGACTTTCAGGATTTTTTCAACGGAGTTTTCCATGATTTTGCCGTTATCGCAAAAGGTTCAATCGAGAGCATTGCCCTTGACGGAGAAATACTATATGAACAATATGAGGGCAAAGTAGTGCCCGTCGACCCTAAAGAGAGAAAGAAATGGTTAAAGAAAGGTTATTCATTGTAGTGTTCTTCAGTTTCTTCTTGGTTACAAATGGCTTTGGACAGAAGTTCAACTATAATAGCCAAAAGAAACAGACTTCCGAATACAACGAAGAGCTATCCACTGCGCTTCGTAACGATGACGCCAATTCCATAAGAAGGATTCTAACCAAGAATCCTTCTTTGGTTGACGCAGCTTCATATAGTGAGACCTCAAAACGGCTTAAAATCAAGACCTCTGTCCCCCTTATTTGGGATGCTGTACAGAGATGCCTTGACCGGAAATGTTCGGTGAAAGTCGTAGAAACTATCCTCGAGTTCCATCCCAATCTAAACTGCAAGTTTGATGGACTACCACCATTTTACTTGGTTCTAGACTACCTGGCTCGACATAAAACCAGCGAATGCGACAGGGCTAAAGAGTTGTTCTTCTCTTTCCTTAACAAGACGAACATTGATATCAAGGAAAGACCTGCTGAGTTGCCTCCATCGTTTTCTTATTTATTGACAGAAAACTATAACCACCTACACGGAAAGTTTAGTAAAGATTATATTTCATCGGATATTATTAAGGCTTTTGTTGACAGAGGAGCGTCTATCAACACAAAGGATGTCAATTCTAATAGTATCTTGACCTTTGCTACACTTACCCAAAACCAGGAACTTGTGAACTACTGCTTAGGCGAAGGCGCCAATGTGGCATCTACCAATAAGGCTGGAAAGGACGCTTTATATTATGCTGTGGAAAGCAACAATTTTGCATCCGTGAAGAACATCCTTGAAAGCGACTATCCTCTTTCGGAGAAACGTATTGCGGCAATGGATATGAAACAAGTCATTTCGAAATCAGGAAATGAGATACAAAACCTATTGTTTGATAAACTTAGGGTTGGAGAAAAGAATTTTTCTGAATTACAAACGCTCTTTACGTATTTCCCTAATCAAAAAGGTAGATTCTTTTCGCAGGGTTTTCAAAGGCCGCAGCTTAACGTGAATAGGAATGAACTATCGGAAGTTATTGACATGGTTGCACAATCGCAATTGGACAATGTTGCCGCAGGTAACCTTGAGGCTTTGAAGAAAGAGTACATTATTGGTGCAGAGAACCTCGGTTCTTTTGCAGCTGCGATTGGCAAATATCCCATACGCCCTTTCCATTTTTCGAAAAACTATTATGAAAACCAAACGACTCAAGATGCACTGCTTTCCGATTTACAATCTTTGAAGTCGGACTTCCCACCAAGTCTGATTGATCGTTTGTGTCAAGAAGCCAATGACAGAAAAAAAAGTTTTATTGATTCTGACTGGAAAGGAAATCCAACGGTAGGGAAGAAAGTGGTTGACGGATATCCGTATATGTATGATAAGGTCGTAAGTGAGTTATATAAGGAAATTTCGGGTATGTATTTAAGAAGTACGAATTATTCCTATGAAAACTCCAGTACCTTTATGAAAGACGAATTGAATACTCTTAATGGACAGATACGATACTGCGATGATTTCATACGTTGTTTCGGCAACTCTTCCTATGTTGCTCAAGCACGGGACAAACGGAATGCGTTGAATAGTCGTTCAAATTATGTCCAAAGTGAATTGAATAGCTGGAGAAGCCGCCTTGATCGCGCTCGATCAAAATACTATGACTTGGAAAAATACATACTGGGTAAGGGTGGCACTCCCTCTTATAAATTGGGTGAGTGGGACTATTATGAAGAATTTGTACTATTTGGTCCAAATACAAAATGCCATAGGGCAAAATGTGAAGTAGACGCGAGAACTCGCAACTCATATTCATTCACGTTTTATGTGAGTTCATGCGAAGATGACAATGGATACGATATAGAGGAAATGGGATTCTTAGGAGGATATAGTTCTGTAGCCAGCGATGTTGAAACGATTAGTGCTGGAATACGAAAAGCGCTTTGGAACAAAATAATAAGAAACAGCCAGTATACATCAGAAGACAACCTCATTGATTTGGTCAGTTTTCTTGAAACACACAAAGACAGTAATTGGTGGGGATATAAAACTCAATGATGTTAGGTTTCTATGACTTTCTGTTTAATCTGTTCACCCAAAGCCAAACAAATTAGTGTTTTTTTGGGGGTTCATGTGAAACGAGGAAAAATAGTTGTCTGAATGTTATAAACTTAACAAAATATTCACTACCTTTGCAGCCCAAATCAAGCCGCAATCCAGATTGGTTGCAGAATCAGTGGTTTGAGTTGAAAATCAAAAGTTTAACCTCCTCGCGGGTGGATTTCTGGAACGCTTGCGGGTACAATTTCAAAACCAATTATTACAATGGCAGAAAACGAAAACATCATCAACGAAGCCATGCCGGTAGAAGAAAAGGCCGTTGAAGAAACCCCAGTCATGGAAACTCCTAAAGAGGAAGCCCCCGCTAAGAAGGCTCCTAAAGCCCCGAGACCGAAACCGGTTCCCGCCGAGGATTTCGACTGGACCTCATCTCACAAGAAGTTCGACAACTATTCAGCTGACGAACGCGCCAAGCTCGAAGAGAAGTATGCTGGCACTATGAACCAAATCGCTGACCACGAGGTCATCGAAGGCACGGTGGTCGCTATCACCGAGCGCGAGGTCGTGGTCAACATCGGCTTCAAGTCGGATGGTGTTATCCCTGTTGCTGAATTCCGTACCAACCCCAACCTGAAGGTGGGCGACAAGGTGGAAGTCTACGTTGAGAACCAAGAAGGTCCTAACGGCCAACTCATCCTTTCCCACAAGAAGGCTCAGCTGCTCAAGTCGTGGGATCGCGTCAACGAGGCCTACGAAAGCGGCGAGATCGTCAACGGTTATGTCAAGAGCCGTACCAAGGGTGGCCTCATCGTCGAAGTGTTCGGCCTCGAAGCCTTCTTGCCCGGTTCGCAAATCGACGTCAAGCCGATCCGCGACTACGACGTGTTTGTTGACAGCGTGATGGAATTCAAAGTCGTGAAGATCAACCAAGAGTTCAAGAACGTGGTTGTGTCTCACAAAGCCCTTATCGAGGACGAACTCGAAGCCCAGAAGGCCGAGATCATCAGCAAGCTCGAGAAGGGTCAGATCCTCGAAGGCGTGGTCAAGAACATCACCAGCTACGGT
>CACXIM010000013.1 GCA_902767725.1 uncultured Bacteroidia bacterium
CGCCGTCAACGGCATCCGCGCCCTGCCCTACCACGCCGGCCTCGACAGCCAGACGCGTAAGGAGAACCAAGACAAGTTCCTCATGGAGGAGGTCGACGTGATTGTGGCCACCATCGCCTTCGGCATGGGTATCGACAAGCCCGACGTGCGTTTCGTCATCCACCACGACATCCCCAAGAGCCTCGAAGGCTACTATCAGGAAACCGGTCGTGCAGGTCGCGACGGCGGCGAAGGCAATTGCATCGCCTTCTACGACTATGAAGACATCCACAAACTAGAAAAGTTCAACAAAGGCAAGAACGTCGCCGAACAAGAGATTGCCCGTGAGCTGCTCAACGAGACCGTGACCTACGCCGAGTCGGCCGTCTGCCGTCACCGCCTGCTACTGCATTACTTCGGCGAGGAATACAACAAGGAGAACTGCGGCTCATGCGACAACTGCCGCTCACCCAAGGAGAAATTCGACGGCAAGGAAGACCTCAAGCTCGTCCTCGAAGCCGTGGAAGACACCAAGCAGCTCTTCAAGACCCGCCGAGCTGCTGGCTGGCAAACTCACCGGCGACATCAAGGCAGCCAAGCAGGAAAACAACGAGTTCTTCGGCGCCGGCGACGAACACGATGACAAATATTGGACCGCCGTCATCCGACAAGCTTTGGTCAACAAGCTGTTATCCAAGGACATCGAGAACTACGGCATCCTGAAGATTACCAAGGAGGGCAAGAACTTCATCAAGAAGCCTTACACCATCATGCTGGTCAAAGACCACGACTACGAAGGCTCCGAGGACGACGATCCTGAGACCATGGCTGCCATGGGCGCCAACAAGGACGGTGGCGCCGACAAGACCCTCTTCGCCCTGCTGAAAGACCTGCGCAAGACCATCGCCAAACAGAATGGCCTGCCGCCTTTCGTCATCTTCCAAGACCCGTCGCTCGAAGACATGGCCATCCAATACCCCATCACCAAGGAGGAGATGACCCAGATCGCGGGCGTGGGCGCGGGCAAGGCCGAAAAATTCGGCGAACCTTTCATCAAACTCATCAAGGAATACGTGGAGGAAAACGAGATCACCCGCCCCAACGACATGGTGGTGAAGTCGGTGGTCAACAACTCCGCGCTGAAGATCGGCATCATCCAGAACATCGACAAGAAGATCCCGCTGGAAGACATCGCCTACGGCAAGGGCCTGGAGTTTGACGAGCTGCTGTCGGAGATCGAGAGCATCGTGTCGAGCGGCACCCACCTCGACATCAACTATTACATCGAGGAAAACGTCGACATCTACCACCAAGAGGACATCTTGGACTATTTCCACGAGGCCGAGTCGGACGACGTGAAGAAAGCCCTCGAGGAGCTGGGCGAGGATGAATACGACGAAGAGGAAGTGCGTCTGATGCGCATCAAGTTCCTGTCGGATGTCGGCAACTGATGAAAGATGAAGAGGTTATCCATTATCGTCCTATGCTTTGTCCTTGCGACTGCTTGCGGTCGCAAGGACAAAGGCTTTAAACCAGACCGTCTGCTCAACGAGCAGGAGATGATCGCCATCATGGCAGACGTGCAGGTCATCGAAGCCGAAATCAACTACGAGAAACAAAAGGAACGTGAGCGTGACCCCGACGACACGACATTCGTGGCGCCTAAAGATTACCTCAAGATGTCACGGGAATACTATGGCCAGCTCTTCGAGCATTACGACATCACCGACAGCATCTTTTCACAAAACATGCAGTATTACACGGAACGCCCCGAGGTGTTGGAACGCATCATGGATTCGGTGACGCGACGGCTGATGAAGGCTGCGAACGAGCCCCGAAGGGGCGACAGCCAATAGGCAGACGGTGTCAACCTCTGCCCTTCGTTACGTTGCATCATGTTATGTTATGTTGCGTTACATTACAATACGTTACACCATGTAAAAACCCATCAAACAATTCAAAATAAAACACCATCATGGCCAGCACATTAGTCCAACAATACATGCACATCGTGTTTCATACGAAATGCACCAGCATCACCATGCGTGAGGAGGATTTAGGACGTATTTTCGATTATGTGGGTGGCGTTATTCGCAACATCGATGGGGTTTCCATACAAGTGGGCGGTCGCCCCGACCACATCCACATTTTGGCATCCATGCCCAAAACAATGAGTCTGGCCGAATTTGTCAGAACCATAAAATCCAACAGCAGCAAATGGGTGAAAACATTGGACAGTTATTATGAACCGTTCATGTGGCAGGAAGGCTATGGGGCATTCAGCGTCAGCGCATCAGTGTTGGACAAAGTCGCCAGATATATCAAAAACCAGAAATCACATCATGACAAACAAACCTACGTCGATGAATACAAACGATTCTTGGATGCGTACCATATTGAATATGACAAACGGTATGCGTTTTCGGATTGATGCTATCACCCCTTCGGGGTTCTAATAACGTATCATTATTCTCATCGGCAGGGGTTTACACCGCCTGCCTCCGATGCTGTCACCCCTTCGGGATTCCGATTATTTCTTCA
This sequence comes from uncultured Bacteroidia bacterium, assembly GCA_902767725.1. Lineage (GTDB taxonomy): Bacteria > Bacteroidota > Bacteroidia > Bacteroidales > F082 > Limimorpha. The sequence goes on from CACXIM010000013.1 coordinate 2,521, forward strand.
ATTCCGACGCGATCAAATCATTTAACCTTTTTGCCGCATCAATGAGCATGCTCTCGTCTGTGGGAACCGGAATCGGTTTCGTATTGAGACGGCTTAACGTCTCCGCCGAACACGCATCACGGTCGCCCTTGATGGTGGTGTAATCATTTTTGAAGGTGGATTTCACCTCAAAGGGCACGGAGGCCAATGAACGATAGTCGTAGGGATCGTAGTATTTGATAGCGCCCGTGAGGGTGACAGTTTTGTATTGCGCGTGGTCGGTCACCTCAACGGTCTTGCCTCCATTGTTCTCCTTGAAGGTCACCTCATCGAGGCGGTCGGGGGTGACTTGAACGTCGCTGATGACGACTCTCACCTCGGCATCGTCGCTTCTCAAGCGCATGCGACGTGTGGCCGGCACCACATTGGCCGGCACCTCACCTGCATCAAAATGCAGCACAACATCAACAAAGTCGCGCAACAGAGGACGCTCGTCGTCGTTGTCGATCGTTACCAGCACGCGTTCGGCCTGGCGTAGCAGGCTTTTCTTCTGCAGCTCGGGCAGGCTACTGTTGTCCTTGTTGGTATGCCACAGCTGCTCGATGTAGCTGTCTGCCTCAAGGGCATCAGCAGATGTACCCGTATTGAGGAGCTGGTTAGCCTTAGCCACCAAGAAGGCCTCCGCATGGTTGCGGGCAACGGTCATGTCCTCATCAAGGTCGAGCTTCACATAGTTCATGCCGTTTTTCACCTTGGTCGGAAAGCATTTCAATGCCTCGTTGCGGCCTTTCATGCTGCAATAACGTTGGTAGATCTCGGGCCAAACATCAGGTTGACCGGAAGCTTTCAAGGCTTGAATGCGTTCATGGTCGGCCTGGTTGGCTTTGTGGTAGGAGGCCGCCACCATGTTGATACGACTGGCGTTCATGTCGCCGTCGCAGATGTCAGGCGCCACGCGCTGGATGACTTGGTCGTATTCTTGGGCTTCATAGAGTTTCTTGGTCGTGTTGCAGGCGGTCAGCATCGCACCGAGCAACAAAGCTGGGATAAGTCGGAGGTATTTCATTGATTCAATTATTGATCACTTTACTCATATAGCGCTATACTGGGATGCGTGACTCCATGCCTTCATCGTCATGGCGGAGAGGCATCCGCCATCTCCTGAGCAAGAAGAGAGACTCGTTTGCTTTAGGAGATTGACTCGCTCCGCATCGTCGAATCTTCGATTTGCGGATCGAGTCCGCAATGACGGCTGTCGAGTCTCGAATAAATTAAAAACCACAAATTTCGCTCCAAAATTGCCCAAACGGGAATAAATCTTTAATTTTGTGGCATCGAAACCTCTATTTCCATGGAAAAAATCAAGCAACTGCAACAGGATTTCGCTGATTTCTTGGCGAAAATCGACTTCGACAAACAACCGAAAGAGTTATACGAGCCCATTTCCTATACCCTCCTTCAAAGCGGCAAACGCCTCCGCCCCATGCTCTGCCTCTTGGCCAACGAGCTGTTTGACGGCGACGAGCAAGAAGCCCTTTGGCCTGCCTTGGCCTTGGAGACCTTCCACAACTTCACCCTCATCCACGACGACATCATGGATAAAGCCCCACTGCGCCGCGGCAAGGAAACAGTATACCAGAAATGGAACGCCGACATCGCCATCCTCTCAGGCGACGCCATGCTGGCCCAAGCCTTCCAATATGCACTGAAACCCAAAAAAGGCGCCGAAGTCGCCCAACAGCTCGGCAAGGTGGCCATCGAGATCTGCGAGGGACAACAAATGGACCTCAACTTCGAGACCCTAGGCAACGTGACCATCCCCGAATACCTGGAGATGATCCGGCTGAAGACCGCCGTGCTGCTGGCTACAGCCTTGCAGATGGGTGCCACCGTGGCGGGCGCGCCTGCCAACGACATCCAACGGCTCTACGACTTCGGCATCAACATGGGCATGAGCTTCCAGCTGCAAGACGACATCCTCGACCTTTACAGCGACGTGGCCGTGTTCGGCAAGCGCCATGGCGGCGACATCGCCGACAACAAGAAGACTTACCTCTACCTGAAGGCGCTGGAGCTGGCCTCGGACAGAGACCGCAAACGCCTCGAATACCTTTTCACCCTACGCATCGACCATGACGAGGAAGAGAAAATAGAGGAGGTCCAAGCCATCTACGATAGCCTGCACGTGAAGGAAGCCGTAGAAGCAGTGATGCTCGACTACGACCGACGTGCCTTCGAGGCTTTGGAAGCCGTCGGCCTGCCCGAAGAAAAGAAAAAGCACCTCCGTGCCTACGCCGAGTTGCTTTCAGGAAGAAAGAAATAAAAAAGAAGAGGTTCCTTTCGGAGCCTCTTCTCATTTTTACTTGCCAACCAATTTACTTGATGGGGCTGTTGCCACCAGTAGTCTTGTCAGTCTTGGCATCATTCTTCTGCTTCGGTCTCACAGCATTCTCGGTATTGGGCTTGAGTGTGGTCTTACCAGTCTTGGCATCTGACTTAACTCTTTCCTGACCCTTTCTGGCCGGTCTGGCGGTCTTATCCACTTGTTGGTTGTTGGCAGCCTTTTCGGCCTTTGCATCGTTCTTCTGCTTAGGCTTTGCAGCTTGTTTCATCATAGGCTCGCCATTGTCGGCCTTCTTAGCCTTGACATCGTTCTTCTGCTGAGGCTTTGCAGCTTGTTTCACCATAGGCTCGCCATTGTCGGCCTTCTGAGCCTTGACATCGTTCTTCTGCTGAGGCTTTGCAGCTTGTTTCATCATAGGCTCGCCATTGTCGACCTTCTGAGCCTTGACATCGTTCTTCTGCTGAGGCTTTACAGCTGCTTTCATGGCAGGAGCGTTATTGTCAGTCTTTTCGGTTTTGACATCGTTACCCTGCTTCGGTCTGACAGCTTTCTCGCCGTCGTACTTGGCCTTACCGGTATTGTTGTCAGGAGTAACTTTGTCTTTGTTCTCATCCTTGTTGCTGGAGAGTCCAGTACCAGCTTGAGGCTTTTCTTGGGGGTTGATGCTCTGAGATGATGGCTTTTCAGGCTTTTCAGTCTTTTCACCCTTTTCACCCTTGAGGACGGTTTGAGCATTTACATTTTGAACGCTCAGGGCGCTCACGGCAAACATTGCCAGGATTCCGAAAACGATAGATTTTTTCATACTGATTAAGTTTTTAAGTGTTAATAATGTGTTTTGTTTTTGTTCATCTTTTACGCTTCAATCAAAATACAAAAACCGTGCCAGAAAATAAATCACGGTAAAAATAAACAACTGTCTCCATAACTCAAGAAACGGAAACCGTGGTCCAAGGCAAAGCGGTAGCAGGCCTGCCAACGTTCGCCGATAAGGGCTGAGACCAATAGTAGCAAGGTGCTCTTGGGTTGATGGAAGTTGGTGATCAGCCCCGTGATGACACGCATATTATAAGAAGGTGCAATCATGAGGGCCGTAGTGGCCTCGAGGCGGGTAAGGCCATGAAGGTCGAGGTAGGTCAAGACATATTGTAGCGCCTCGGGGGTCGACAGTGGGGCATGGCTCTCGTATGGGAACCATTGTTCCAGATGAAGCTGTCGCAGCTCGGAGCCCTGCTCTTTGAGCATCACGCCGATCCAATAGAGGCTTTCGAGGGTGCGGGTGCTGGTGGTGCCGACAGGCACAACTGGCTTCCCATGGTGTGCTATCAGGTCGGCAATCAGCGACCTGCGCACGATGATGGTCTCGGAATGCATGGTGTGCTGACCGATGGTTTCGGTAGCAACCGGTTTGAACGTCCCCGCCCCGACGTGCAGCGTCACCTCATCGAAGGTGAAGCCACGGTCATGCAAGGCAGCGATAAGAGGCTGGGTGAAATGCAATCCCGCCGTGGGTGCAGCCACCGAACCGTCGTAACGGGCGAAGACGGTCTGGTAGCGATCGCGGTCGGCAGGCTCGGCATCGCGGTGCAGATAAGGCGGCAGAGGGATTTCGCCCGCAGCTTCAAGCACCGACGCGAATGGTAGAGGAGCGGGCGTCCATGAGAACTCGATGTCGGCATACTGGTCGTTTTGCGCGATGCGCTGCGCCGACAAGGTGACGGGCTGACCACCAACGGAGAGTTCCATCGTAAGCGGGCCCTCTTTCCAACGTTTTGAGTTGCCGATGAGGCATTTCCAGCGTACAGGCGATGCGGCGGCAAAGGCCACCTGATAGTCCTGCTCAGGCTCAAGGCAAAACACCTCGATGCGCGAGCCCGTGGCCTTGTGGAACTGCAGACGGGCACGGATGACCTTAGTCTCGTTGAAGACCAGCAAGGCACCCTCCGGCAGGAAGTCACCGATATGCCTAAACTGCGACTCGCTGATGGCGTCGCCTTGCAACACCAAGAGCTTCGAAGCGTCGCGCTCGGGCAAGGGATACTTGGCGATGCGCTCCTCGGGCAAGGGGTAGTTGTAGGCTTCAATCGAGATGTCTTTCACCGCATTCATCGTCGGAATTTTTCCGCAAATATAGGGATTTTCTTTTGGGATAGGCCTATTTTGGGAAAAAAGATTCCCCCCGGGGAATGGAGTGCTGTTGATATATAATAACGCGGCGGCCTAAGTTACCTTCAAATACCAAAGACACCCCCTTCTTCCTCAGGAGATGGCGGATCCTTGTCCGCCATGACGGCCTAAGGGTGTAGTGTAGTATCCCAGAAGCAATCACAAACCCGTTTCAAAGCGTCATCGCGGACTCGATCCGCGATCTCCTGAAGACAAGTTCCATAAGCCGCCGCCGAATAGGAGCAACAACCCTCCATTAACTCCGTTGAAATGCTCTGCATTCGATGAAATCAATCTTCGATTTCCCGCACAGCGGGAATCTTACCGATTTTTCCCTATCCCATCCACACCTTATTAATTATTACTATTTTTGCAAACTGAAAGTATTAAATTAAACCGATGAAATCCTTGATGCATATAGCATTCAACCGTGCCTTCTTCATGAAATTCCTGAAGTTTGGTGTGGTGGGCCTTTCAGGGGTGTTCGTCAACTTCGGCGTCACCTACGTGTGCAAGGAATGGCTCAAGTGGAACAAATACCTGAGCAACATTCTGGGCTTCGTCGTGGCGGCTTCGACCAACTACCTACTCAACCGCATCTGGACCTTTGAGAGCAACAACCCGCAGATTGGGGTGGAATACGTGAAGTATTTCGTCATCGCGCTGGTAGGCTTGGGCATCGACACCTTCACGGTGTGGCTGCTCAACGGCAAGCTGAAGTGGAACTTCTACCTGAGCAAGGTGTTTGCCGTGGGCGCTTCCACGCTTTGGAATTTCTTCGGCAATCTGTTATTCACGTTCGCATGACAAAAGAAAAGGAGAGGCACCGCAGTGTCTCTCCTTTAGGGACAAACCTCTGATGAGGTTATTCCTCTCTACGTTTCTTACCGATGAGGTAAGCAGCGCCGAGAGCCGTCAGCACGGCTATGCCAGTGCCGAGGGGGGCGTCAGCGTTACCAGTACCACCATGGCCAGGCATGTTAGGACCAAATCCACCGCGAGTTCCGTAGACGCTGCCTTGTTGTTCAGGAGTTTCGCCTCTCTGGAAGAGGCCGCCACCGTCAGCAAAAGTTGTCATGCTTAATCCAAGGACGATGGCGATTGTCATGATTGTCTTTTTCATTGTATTTAAGTGTTTATGTGTTGTTGTTATTGTTATTGAATTCTACTTTCGTTTCTAGTTTTTTTACTATGACTATGGCTCATGGCTTATGGCTGACCCACGGTTGGGACAAGCCATAAGCCATAGGCCATAGACCATTGTTACTTCACAACCACCTTTTGCGTCTTCACGCTTTCGCCGTTGACGAGGCGCAGCATGTAGATGCCGGAAGTGGCGTTGATGTTGACGTTGGCGTTGCCGTTGACGGTCTCGTTGCTGAGCATGCGGCCGTTGATGTCGATCACTTGCAGGGTGGCTTCGCCTTCGTTGTTGATCACCCATTCGCTGCCGTTGAAGAAGGCGAAGGGCTCAACGTTGTTCTCGTTCACGTCGGTGGTGGTGGCGTAGACGAGTTTGAAGCGGTTGGCGTAGTCGGTGGTGCGGGCCTCGAAGGTATAGCTCGGGGTGGCCAGCAGGTCGACGTCGGCGCCAGTCATATTATCAAGGAGGTGGAGGTATTCCATCTCGACGTTCTCGGCATTGATGCTGAGGGTGTAGGTGCCATTCTCGGCAGCGTGGAAGCTGACGGGGGTGGCGTTCTCGTCGATGCTACGCACCACGGCAAAGTCTTCACCGTTCTGGTCGATGTAGAGCTTGGTGCTGTTGGGGTTGAACATGAACTTGGGCAGGGTGCGGCCTTCGCCAAAGCGGACCGTGGCGCGGTCAACGACCGAGCGGCGGGCGTTGCTGACGTTCATGACGATCTTGCCGTCCGTGGTAGTAGGAGCCTCGGTGCTGAAGGTCAGTTCCTCACCATCATTAGCGGCGATGACGAAGATGCCTTGCATGACGGCGATTTCGTCGGTCTCGCTTTCGATGATTTCGCTACCGTCTGATTTCATGACGTAGAAGTCACGGTCGATGTAGGCGGTTTGGCCGAAGGGGTTACCGACGAGGTTCCAGCCTGGGAAGTCGACATTATCACTCTTCGACAGTCTGATAGGTTCACCGTTGTAAGGCGTGCCGGTGAGCTCGAAGTGGAAGACTTCTTCAGGTTCGGTAGCTTGCTTGGCATAGAGGTAGCCCTTGCCAGGTTCAAGGTTGAAGGCATTAACCTTATAGTTGCGCCATTCATCAGCTTCAGCTTGGTCGAAGGAATAGAGGTCGTATTCACCGGCGGTCATGCCTTCCACATTAGCGGGGTTCACCGTGACGGGCGAAGCGATGAGGTAGTAGCCGCCGTCGCTGCCAGCCTCGTAACCAATGATGTCGAGGGGGTATTCCACTTTCTCATAGAGATAAACAGGATGCTGACTGGCTGTAGCATAGCAGGCAAAGAGCGTGCTGCTATTATTGAACTGCATCACATTACGGTTTTCACTTTGAGAAGCAACAACACTTGCACTACCACTTTCGGCATCAAATGAGATTTCCCATTCACCATTGTGGTTTTCATCCAACTCTGCTTCGGTCTTCAAGTGGTTGTTACTGCGACTAGCTGCATAAAGGTAACCTGAAGCTGTAGCATCTTGGATTGAATAAAAACCAGCTGTTTCAAGGCTAGTGATGGTAAACTCATGTGGATTGGTTTCAGTATTAGCAATAGTTACAATGGCGTTTTCGTTATCATTTCCTGTAACAGAAATCCCAACAGCGTGTCTGTTGCTACCTCTATCATAACCCATTGCATAAGGGGTACCATCAGCCCAACCAACAATGATATATTGCTTACCGCTTTCGATGCTGTTGGCAAGGGTATAGGAGTAGGTGACACTCACGGGAGCCACATATTCCACAGCGGTGGCGCTGATGGTGACATCCTCGGCAGGCATTACGAAGGTGTAAGTGTAGTCTTCGGCAATGTCGTTGACATGGTTCACACCGTTCACCATCAAGGTCTCCATCTCATAACCCTCAAGTGCGACAACGCTCAGCATGATTTCGTCGCCTTCAGTCACTGTGATCTCACCATCACCTTCCAAGACCATTTCGTCATTCACGAAGGTGATAAGTTCGAGGTTCTCGAAAGGCTCAACCGTCAGGGTGTATTGCTGAGGTTCAGTGTATTCAGCAAGAGCGATGTTGCCCAAACCGACATTGCCACTGACCTTTTCAGTGTAGATCCACTTGATATAACGGACGTTTTCGCCCAAGTTGGTGAATGATTCATGTTGAGTATCACCAAGTTCAGTGTAAGTCTTCAAATCGGTATAAGTCTCACCATCTTCAGAAGTCTGCACGGTGAAAGTACCACCGCTGAAGGTATTACCCTTAATGTCAAAGGTCAAGGTGCCGGGACGCTCGTTGAATTTCAAGATGGCATAGTCTCCAGTGCCATCAAACTTCATGGCAGGTGAGGAATTGTAGGTTCCCAAACCTGAAACCGTGAAACCATTGGGCAGGTCACCAGTACCATTACCATCGTATGCAAACGGCAGCGTGGCATAATCAACCACATATTGAGCTTGGTTGATGGTGATGAGGTTGGAATAGACCACGTTTTCTTCTGCATCGAGAGCAGAAACCTTCATGTAAGCCGAGCGAGCTTCGCCTTCGTTAGCAGTAACTAAACCAGTTAAATTATACCCTTCATCATTAGATCCAGTTACACCAAGAACATACCACGGAGTTTCAGGGAGTTGAATCTCTTCGCCGTTGGCGTCATAATAGTGAACAGTGAAACTCTGGTAGTTTGTGACTACGATATTTTCGTAAGTGAATGGGATTTGAACGGTTTGCTGAGCGGCATCCAAATTAACCACATCGGGATTGAAGGTGATGGAAGGAACGGCAGGAGCAGCTTGCACTTCAACATTCTGCGGGTTGGCAATTTGATTAACCTCGTAGCAACCGATGTTACCATTCAGTGAAATCACATTGTTCACAGCATATTCAACTCCACTGATGCCACGTACCACGATGGTGTTTTCGCCTTGAGCGATGGTGGTGTTTTGGTCATTGATTTCAGTAACGGTAGCATTTTCGATTCTGATGTACCAACCTTGATTGGTACTGGCATTGATGTCAGCAATCGTCATCACTTCAGGATTGACGGTGTTGCCTTGTGAAATGACGGTAACTTGAGGATTAGTGATTTCGAGCAGACCATGATAGGTGCTCAAAGTACCAGAGACTCTAATCTCATCACCAACGGAAGTGGTAAAGTTACCGTAAACCACGATGGCAGCGGAAGCATCTTGGATGTAAGCGGTAGTATTGTTGTTATTTACGCTGAAAGAAGTAACAGTACCTATGGTAACCACATTGCCTGTGCCTTGTTCGCGCACCTCGGCGATAGTCATCGTGACATTCGGGTTGCCAGCTTGAGTGACGGTCACGTCCTTAGTGACGGTTGCGCGGTTATAGGTGTAAGTGAGGGTGACCGTGGCAGTGCGTTCAGTACCAGCTTCGTTCACTGAGCAGGTGAAAGGAACCGTTGCACCAACTTCGCCCAGGGTGAGCCAATCGGATTCGGTGCCGGCTGTCAGCACACCACCATCCACGGCGTTGTTGATTTCGTATTCGATTTCATCGGCATCAGTATCGTAAGTGATTTCCACATTGTTAGCAGTGATGCTCGGAGGAATGACGCCGCCATTAGAAACATAAACAACATCAATATTCGTGAATTTCACTTGGCCATTAGTGGCTGACCCACTATTGCCTACAGTAAAGGTAACAGTGGTTCCAGACACGGCAACGGTTGAACCCGATGCAATAGTGCTATTGCTATTTTTCAGAACACCATTATTTGACACATTATATGTGGGTATAACGCTAACAAGCGTATATCCTTCTGCAACAGAAATTGTAATGCTTGCATTTTCTGACTGATAAAACCTCCATTCTTCACCTGATGTGTAATACTTACCAGTATTACCACCTCCAATTGCTGTAAAAGTAACAGGAGAAACAATAGCTGTTGCATATTTTGTTCCATTAACCCAATTGTTGGCGTCTGCATAGGCTTCAATATTCAAAGTAGCAGTTTCTCCACCAGGGGTAGGCGTGGTGTTTTCCGTCCATTGGGCAGTGAAGGTGACGTTGCCGGTCACAGTGTAGTCTTCGTTTTCGCCGTAGGTGGTGTTGCCATCGCTCCAGCCATCAAAATCGAAACCGTCCTTGGAAGGAGCATCAGCAAGTTGAATCTGGGTGTTGGGCTCAATACCAGTCACATTCTGGGGGCAACCACTTGTGCCACCATTACAGTCGTAGGTCACGGTGTAAGTGGTAGGTTGAGGAGTGTCGCCACCAGCGGTTGTAACACTCAACACAATGTCATCAATGCGAGCATTTGAAGAACTAGTATTCTTAATCGTAAGATTAAAAGTAGTAACAGAACTTGTTGCGGCAATCGTCCAACTCTTTTGGGAACCACTAATAGTAATACCAGTAGTGGTGGAAGTAACATCAAAAGTAGTTTTGTTGGATTTGAAAGTCAATGCCATTCCTGTAGCTTGTCCAGTAGGAATATTACTAATCGTCCAAGTCTGATTGCTTTTGGACAACAATAATTCAGGAGACTCACCTCCAGCTAATGCCTCTTCATACAATTTAGTGTTGGTTGAAGACTGAGCGTATGTCAGTGTGGCACCACCGTAAACAGTAGTTCCTTCAAAACCATAAGCTGAAGGGGTTTCATTGGCTTCTCCTCCAGTCCAAGTTTCACCCCAAAGGGTTGTACCCACAGGAGCTTGTCCCCACACTCCCATCGGGATGGCGAGGGTCACGAGCAGCGCAAGGGCTGCCATGATTCTTGTAATACTTTTTTTCATTTTTTTAGGTTAGATTGATTTGTTAATTATCTTGTTGATTTATAACTATTTGCAAATTAATCGCCACAAAAAAGGGCATATATCGGGTGCAAAGATACGCAATTAATATGAACGCGCGCGTAAAAAGAGGAAATTAATTTAGACAGGGGAACTATGAAACCTACCGTAGACCTTTCGTTTTTCTTTCTTTAAGTTCTAACCGAAAAGACCTGAACTATGCAGAAACCTGCCGGACGAGGGTTTTTCTCACGCAGAATTCGCTGAATTCGATGAAGCCTGCCGAGAACTAAGCTTGCATCTCGGCATAGTCGGGGAGATGGTCCATAGTCAGGAGCTTTTGCCCCTCAGCCTTGAAGCAATAGATGTTGGTGCCATTGGTGAGCAGCAAATAGTTGGGATTCAAGGCAGAATGATAGCGGACGGCCTGGTCCAACACAGCCTCGGTAAGGACCACCGAAGGGGCCTTGCACTCCACGATCATCAGGGGCTGGCCCGCACTGCCAAAGACCACGGCATCGGCACGCTTGTCCATGCCATTCACCTTCAGCGAATACTCCACCGCCACAAGACCCGCCGGCACCTTGAGGTGCTCCACCAAGAGATACAAGACTTTCTGCCTCACCTCCTCCTCGGGGGTAAGCACGACCTGGCGGCGACGCAAAGGATCGAAGACGTAGGTCCTCCCCTCACGCTCCTCGGTTTGAAACCATTGCAGAGACGGACTGGGCATTGGTGTTTATTTGAGATTTGAGGATGCAAAAATAGTAGAAATTTTGAGAATTGAGAATTGAGAATTGATAATTGACACGGAGGAATATGGAGATTCCCGCGGGTCGGAATTAATTTGTATTCAAGTTTCGCACATCCCTACGGGATGTAAAAGACTGATGTTGTTTTGATGAAACCTAGGGACAACAGCATCCCATCGGGATGCACCGCAATATGCGAAACTTGAATTAATTTGTATCTTTGCACCATGAAATACAGACTTCTTTTCCTCTTAGGTCTCATGGCCTTGCTTGGCGCCTGCCAGCATGAGGCTGACCCGCTCTTCGGCACCTGGACCGTCGACAAGGTGAACGTGCAGTTCGACGAACAGCACAGCACTCCCGCATTGGTGAAACAGATTGGCGAGATGGAACGACAGAATACGCTCAGCATCGGCACCGATTCCACGCTGGTTTTCAAAGGGTTGGAAGAGACGAAGAAAGGCAGGCTCAGCCTTCGCAGCGATGGCACCATGCTCTTCGACGGCACAGCCTTCGGCACTTGGAAGGACGGACGCATCGTCACGCGAACAGGGTCGCCGGTGGGGGAAGTGGTGGTGACTTATCGGAAGGAGTGACTCCCGTCATTGCGAGGAACGAAGCAATCTAGGGAGGCAACCTTCATAATAGATAATTACCTTTGCCAACGAAAAATCCCTATTCTAATGGAAAAGAAAGGATACGTCTACATATTGTTCAGCCGAAGAAACGGCACCCTTTATACTGGTGTGACATCAGATTTGAAACGGCGCGTGTACGAACATAAAACGAAACTCCATCCTAATAGTTTCTCGGCAAAATATGATGTTGACAAACTGGGGTATTACGAAGAATACGTTTCCGTCAAAGAAGCAATCGAAAGAGAGAAACAAATCAAAGGTGGTTCAAGAGCAGCAAAACTTGCCTTGATTGAGGGGATGAATCCACGGTGGGAAGATTTGTACTACTTATTATAGTCTCATCACTAGATTGCTTCGTCGTGCCTCCTCGCAATGACGCGAAGCGACGAGGGGAATCTTACTTCTCTTCAGTCTGCTCCACAAACTTCAAGCTATAGGCAATGCTCTCCAACTGGAGCAAGGCGTTGCGTTTCTTCTGGTTGGGCTCGTAGTAGAAGCCTTCGATGGTGACGAGCTGGCCCGTGCGGTCGTCGGCGAAAGTGTACGACACGAAAGGCCCACCCATGTAGTTGTTGTAGACCTTCCACATGCCGCGCATCTCCTTGGCGTAGCCGGCAGGAAAATCGTTGGCCGTGGTCACCACGGGCGGCACGATGTCGGTCTCGGTGCCCATGTAAGAGCCTTCGGAGGGGCCGGGGATGTTTTGGCCCATCATCAAGTCGCGCATCGAAAGCAAGGCCTTGGTCTCAAACTGCAAGGTGTCGCGATAGGGCGTCTGATAGATGACGATGTCGGCGCTGGAGCGTTCCAACTCCTTGCGGAGCCACATGAAATTGGCATCATCCTTAGCGACATAGAAACCCTGGGGCACCGTCAGCGTGAAGCCAAACCGCTTGGCGATGGTCTCGGCGATGGCTTCGTCTTTGGTGGGACGAAACACGGTCAGGATGCGCTCGCGCTCCACCTTGTCGAACCATTGCTGGTAGATCTCCTTCTGCTTGTCGAAAAGTGCAATCCACGACTGCTCGTCGGGCGCGCTGATGACGATATATCGCTGCGGGACTGCCCAAACATTCTCAGTGGTCTTGGCCGTGGCCTTCTCCAGGTTGGGGTTGATGTCGACCTCAATGATGCACTTGTGTTTCTTGAACATGTCGGAGAAGGCATCGGTGGTGATGTGAGCCAAGTTGTTGCGCGACTCAGGCTGGGGCAGACCATATTGTTCCTGCAGGAAGAAATGGCGGAGCGAGTCGCCGATGACGCCTTCCCATTGTCGGGCGTTTTGCGTGATGGCCAGGATTTCTCGCGTGCCACCCACAGAGCGGTCCTTGCGAGGACCCTTCGATCCTTCTGCGCACGATGCCATCATGATGGCGAGAAGGATGACGGCTGCGATTTTAAGGTAGTTTTTCATGGTATTGCTTTTTTGATGGGTTTGTTTACTATGACCACTGACTATGACTATGGCCTATTTATTCATTGCTTCGGATTATCACTTCTATCTGTGGTCTTTGCAGTAATGACCTGAGACTTGACGTTCGTTGAAACGGTCACAGGCCATAGTCATAAGCCATAGTCAGTGGTCTGTGTTATTTACTTCTTGATCTTAAGCTTCTTTCCGACTACGACGGTGTTGCTCTTGAGGCCGTTCCATTTCTTGAGGTCATTGACGGTGCAGCCGTATCTCTTCGCGATGCTGCTGAGCGTCTCCCCTTTCTTGACGGTGTGTGTCTTGACCGTCGACTTGCTTGTGGTCTTGTTGCCCGTGGATTTGCTGCTGGTGTTGCTCGATTTGTTCACTTTCGGCGCAGACCCTCCCGAGCGGTAGATGGTGAGACGTTGTCCGACGTGGAGGGTGTCACGTTTCAAGTGGTTCCATCTCTTGAGGCTGGCCACAGTGACATGATATTTTCTGGCGATGCTGCCAAGGCTTTCGCCTTTCTTCACCACGTGGACGAAGCTGTCGCTCACGGCCTCCACCTTCTCCTCGATGACCTCCTGGACCTTTTGGCTGTGGTTCATGTAGGAGTAGATGCTGTCTTCAAGTTGGGTGAAACGCAAGGCATATTTCGTGGGCATTCGCAGCGAATAGGGATATTCCTTCGTGCCTGGGACGATACGTTTGGTGTATTGCGGGTTGAAGAACACCAAGTCGGTCATCGGAACGCCAACGACTTCGTTGATCTGGTCGAAGCCCACGCGGTCGCGCACCATGACGGTGTCGGTGCCATGCATGAGCAGGCCAGGATTCATGGGATAGAGATTATGCTCGGCGGCGTAGTTCATGACATAGACGACTGCGATGAAAGCCGGCACGTAGCCTCGGGTCTCGGCGGGCAAATATGGCCAGATGGCCCAGTAGTTTTTCACGCCAGCACGGATGATGGCCTTGTTGACCGTGCCTGGACCGGAGTTGTAGGCAGCCAACACGAGAAACCAGTCCTCATAGCGGGCATAAAGGCTCTTCAGGTATTGACAAGCGGCTTCGGTCTCCTTCTCGGGATCGAAGCGGTCGTCGACGAGTGAGCTCACCCTCAATCCGTATTCGGCACCCGTGCCACGCATGAACTGCCACAGGCCTTTGGCGCCTGCCGACGAGCCTGCAGTGGGGTTGAGGGCCGACTCCACCATGGCCAAATACTTGAGCTCAAGGGGAAGATTGTATCGGGAGAGGTATTCCTCAAACATGGGGAAATAGACGTAGGAAAGGCCCAACATGCGGCTTGTTTGCTGACGGCGGCGGTTGGCATAAAGATCGATGAACGACTTGACGTGGGCATTGAAAGTCAGCGGGACGGTAGTCTCGTAGGCCAAGGTCTGGATACGCTTTATGTAGACACTGTCGGCATAGACTGGCACCTCGCCTTCCTGGAAACCATATTTGTTCCACACGTCCTTGTCGATTTCAAGGTAGATGTCCTTGGTCGTGCTGAGGGTGCTTACGAGGTCTAGCATCTCCATCACCGTCGATTCCTCAACTACGGCTTTACCCGAGTTCAAGTCATTAATACGCTCGTCCTCGACCTCAAGGGTATCAGGCTCGGGCGTAGTAGTCGGAGCCTGGGCGTGCAGTTGGGCAAAGGGGGAAAACATCAATAACAAGAGGAAAAAATATGATCGCTTCATCAGGAATAGTTTTATGTTAGGTGAGTCTATTTCTATGAGAACGCAAAATTACCAAAAATCGTCTATTAGGAACGAAAAAATGCTAATTTTGTGGTTTCAAATTAACCAAATCGTTATGGAGAACGAGCGAAACACCGATAAATTAGCGGGTTACATCATTAAACTGGGAGGGTTGGCACTCGTGTTGGCCTTGTGTTGGTATTTCAAAAATGTGCTTATCTACATCATCGTGGCCTTTGTGGTTTCCATGATAGGAAGACCTTTCATGCAGTTGTTGAAAAAGATAAGGATCAAAGGCAAGAGTGCCCCCAACTGGCTATTGGCCATCATCACCCTCTTGATCATCACGGGATTATTGGTCTTGCTCATCACCCAAATGATTCCTTTGATTTCCAACCTTGTGCGCGACGCCACGGCCATTAGCGAAAGTGCCCATTTCAGCTCCAACCCCATCGACAAGGTGAACGAATGGATCATAGGATTGTTCCCTAATGTCGGCACCGACTTCGACATCACGGCAGTGGTATTGGGAAAGCTCAAGGAGTTGGTGAGTTTCAACCAAGTGAGCGGCATTGTGGGCTCGGTGGCGTCGTTGGTCATCGACATCGTCGTGGCTGTGTTTTCGGTGGTCTTCATCGCCTTCTTCTTTATCAAAGAAGACGGCTTGTTTGAAAGGATCCTTTGCGCCCTTGTCCCCGATAGGCACGAGCTGACCCTACGCAAGACCTTAAGCGAGATCAAGCAACTGCTGTCGCGCTATTTCGTGGGTCTGGTCATCGAGATGTTAGGTGTCGCATTGATCGACTTCCTCGGTCTGTGGCTCATCGCCCGTTTCGATTTCAGCTATGCCATAGGCGTCGGCTTCATCGCGGGCTTGCTCAACGTAATCCCTTACGTCGGACCGCTCATCGGCGACGTCATCGGCATCGTGTTCGGCATCGTACTGAAGCTCGGCACAGGTGCAGGTTTAGATGTCAACATCTGGGTGTTTGCGCTGATTATCTTGGCCATCATGCTGGCGGCACAGCTCGTCGACAACTTCATTTATCAGCCGCTCATCTACTCGACGAGCATCAAGGCGCATCCTTTGGAGATCTTCATCGTGCTTCTGATGGCGGGCCATATCGGAGGCATCGTGGGCATGCTGGTGGCCATTCCGGCCTACACCGTCGTGCGCGTCATTGCCATACGGTTCTTCTACCGTTTCAAGCCCATACAGCGGTTGGTGCCTGATTTGGCCGATGAGGATAAGATTATTGAGAATATTGATTGAGGGACATCCTCTGAGGGACAGATTTCTTATTCTATGTGAAAACAGGCGTCACCAGGCATGTCATCCCTACGGGAGCCAGTGGGCAAAGGCTTGGGATCTATGCATGGTGAGGCCGTCATATTAAGTCATTGCCGTTTGTTCCGCTTCCCATAGATTCCCCCTCCCACACATACCTCTGCAGGAATGACATGGGAGGCTAGTCCGCGATGACGCTTTGAAACGGGTCTGTAAATGCTTCTGGGATACTACGCTACACCCTTAGGCCGTCTTGGCGGACAAGGATACGCGAGGACGCTTTGTAGCGTGATTATAGTCTTTTTTGGAAAGCCATTCTTTCGTTACCATCTAAAAGATAGATGATGCCACAGTATTGATAGCCATGCCGTTCCAAGCCCTTGCGCATGATGATGTTGGCCTCGTGCGTATCGATGCGGATATTGCTCACTTGGCTTTCGCAATAGTCCAAAAGGGCGTCCAATACACCGTGTGAATCGGGGGTGCTGGCAATGCGGTGGATGACATAATACGGCTCGTCGTCAAGCCATTGGCCGTCATAAATGACATTATAGGTCACCTCGGGGCTGGGCAGCAAGGCAAAGGTACCAACAATCTCACCCGCCTCATTGAGCATGACATGGCTGCCACCCACTTCGATGTCTTTCTGGAACATATCATCGCGCGGATAGCCGTCGGGCCATTGGAAGGTGTTGCCATAGCTGCGCATGATTTCGCGTGCTTGGTCGCGAAGATTGAGGATGACAGATAGGTCGGCCAAGGTGGATTTGCGGATGGTGTAGCTCATTTGGGGCCGATTTCAAAGAGGGTCAAGTCGGCGACGGTCATGTCCACCACCCGAATCAAATCCTGTGGGTCGAGCTTGAACTGCAAGCCACGCACACCCGCGCTGACGTAGATGTAGTCGAACAACTCGCTGGTCTCGTGGATGAAAGTAGGAAACTGCTTCTTCATGCCCACGGGCGAGCATCCGCCGCGGATGTAACCCGTCAGGGGCAGCAGCTCCTTCATCGGGATGAGGTCACAGCTCTTGTTACCTGTAGCCTTGGCGGTCTTTTTCAAGTCGAGCTCGTCGTTGCCGGGGATGACGCAGACGAAATGCCCGATCTTGTCGCCTTTCAGCACCAAGGTCTTGAACACTTGGTCGATGTCCTCGCCCAGCTGGTCGGCGATATGCTGTGCTCCGAGGTCGTTCTCATCCACCTCGTAAGGAATCAACTCATACGCAATCTTCTTTTGGTCGAGGATGCGACAGGCGTTGGTTTTGTTGATTTTAGCCATTTGCATAAAAACCGACAGGGCTTTCGCCCCGTCGGTTCTGATTCATTTTTTTTTCTACTTTACTTAACAAGAGCTTTCACTAAAGCCTTCAAATTGACAGACTTCTCAGCAGGCTCTTCGTCCATGCTTCCATAAACAGCCATGAGGAATGGAGCTTCATCATCCTCATAAACTTGAATACCAACCAACAAGGAAGCCTCTTCTGGTGTCAGGGCATTCACATAAATCTTCATGCCATCCATCTCTTGGACAAACATGTATCTCTCAGAAACGAAGGTTTCCAATTCTTCTTCAAAGCTGGTCGCGAAGATGACAGCATAGCTCTCAACGAGGCCTTCTTCATTAAACATCACCATCAACATGATGGAATTTTCCGAATAGTTCGGGTATCCAATAGCGTCTTCGGTTTCAGCCACTGGCTGGCCAAATCTCTCAATGATAGCCTCTTTCGTCTCGCCAAATTCGATTTCGGGCTCAGGATAGAGATTGCTTACGGGTTCTACCGTAACCTCAAAAGTCTTTGCGTCTTCCCCTGCTTCAAGGTTAATGACCGTGGCACCCACAAAGTTAGCGGTTACCAAGCCTTCTTCTGAAACCGTTGCATTGAACTCATTTTCGCTTGAATAAGCGATGGGATTCTCGCATTCGGCATTAATCTGATAGGTTTCTCCTTTGTGCAAAGTTGTCGAGGTTTCCTCAAGTGTGATAACAGCCTCAACATTGGGTTCCGGCTCGGGTTCCGGCTCGGGCTCTGGCTCTGGAAAATCCAACCAGCTATTACACCCAATGAAAGCAAAGGCCAATACGGCCATCAATACCAATGATAGTTTTTTCATAATGTATTCCTTTCTTTATTTAGTGTTAGTAACCTGTTTCCTATTTTCTTCAACCCACTTCCTCGCATTCACGAAAGCCTCCATCCAAGGCGAGACTTCGTCATTCTTGCGCTCGTCGGGATAATAGGCCCACTGCCATGGCAGGAAGGCGCGCTCAAGGTGCGGCATCATGGCAAGATGACGACCGTCGTTGGAGCACACCGCTGCCGTCGACCAGTCGCTACCATTCGGGTTGCCCGGATACTCATCCTGACCGTATGACATCACAATCTTGTACTTGTCGCGATAGCAGGGGAAGTAGAAACGGCCCTCGCCGTGGGCAATCCATACGCCCAGGCGGCGGCCCGACAGCGACTTGAGCATGACGCTCTCGTTTTGGGCAATCTCCACATTGAGGAAGCCCGACTCGAACTTGTGCGAGTCGTTGTGCCTCATCACAGGGTGTTCCTCGTGGTCGGGATAGAGCAAACCGAGCTCCATCATCAGTTGGCAGCCGTTGCACACGCCGAGGCTGAGAGTGTCTTCACGGGCGTAGAAGTCGTCCAAAGCCTTCTTGGCCTTCTTGTTGTAAAGGAAAGCACCTGCCCAGCCTTTGGCCGAGCCCAGCACATCGGAGTTGGAGAAGCCGCCGATGAAGGCGATCATGTTGACGTCCTTGAGGTCTTCGCGGCCCGTGGCGAGGTCGGTCATGGTAACGTCGCGTACGTCGAAGCCGGCGAGATAAAGGGCGTAGGCCATCTCACGATCGCATTGGCAGCCTTTTTCGCGGATGATTGCTGCGTTGATGCCCGTGGGCTTGCGGCGGTGCATGTCAATGCCGAGGCTGGCTGCTGTGCCGGTGAAGTTGCGGCCAAAGCTATAATGCAGATACTGCTTCTTGTAGTTCATGAAACGCTCCATGGCCTTGCGCGGACCGCTCTGCTTGCGGTCGAGCAGGTACGACGACTTGAACCAAGTGTCGCGCAACTCGTCGATGTCGAAGATATAGTTGTGTTCGGCATGCAGGATGTTGATTTGGCGCTTGGCTTGGGGCTTGCCAATCATCTTGAAAGTGATGCCCAGCTCACGCAACATACGGTTGGCGATGCCGTCGTTGGAGACTTGGATGACCACCGAAGGCTTTTCGCAGAAGAGCACAGCCATCAAGTCGTCCTTGTCGAAAGTGCTGAGGTCGAGGTTCATGCCGTAGGTCGTATTGGCGAAGTTCATCTCCAACAAGGTGGTGATCAAGCCACCCGCCGACACGTCGTGACCTGCAAGAATCAAGTTGCTCTCGACGAGCTTCTGTATAGCGTTGAAACATTTCTTGAAATAGTTGACGCTCTTCACATCGGGCACAGCCTGACCAATGGTGCCTATGCTTTGGGCAAAGCTGCTGCCGCCTAGTTCAAAGCCATCTTTCGAGAAGTCGATGTAAAGGAGTTCAGTGTTCTCATCGGCCTTCATCACGGGGCGCACCACTTGACGGATGTTCGACACCTCGCCTGCAGCGGAGACGATGACCGTTCCAGGAGCGACAACCTTCTCACCATCAGGATATTTCTGTGTCATGGAGAGGCTGTCCTTGCCCGTCGGCACATTGATGCCCAAGGCCACGCAGTAGTCGCTCAAGGCTTTCACGGCTTCGTAAAGACGGGCAGTCTCGCCTTCCTGCTTGGCAGGCCACATCCAGTTGGCACTCAGCGAGACACCTTCGAGGTTGCCTTCAATAGGTGCCCAAATGATGTTGGTCAAAGCCTCGGAGACCGAGAGACGCGAGGCAGCGGCCGGATCGATGAGGCCCGCAATCGGGGCATGGCCCAAGGCCGTGGCGATGCCGCGCTTGCCGTTGTAGTCAAGGGCGCTGATGCCAAGGTTGCTCAGAGGTAGCTGTATCTCGCCCACGCACTGCTGCTGTGCCACACGACCCGTAACGGAACGGTCCACCTTGTTGGTGAGCCAATCCTTGCAGGCCACGGCTTCCATCTGCAGCACATTGTTGAGGTATTTGTGTATGTCGCGTTTGGTATAGCTTATCTTCTTGAAATGATAGGGCTTGGTCTTGTCGAGCAGTATCGTCTTGGGCGCACTGCCGAAGAAGTCGGAGATGGCCAAGTCGATGGGGGCCTTGCCTTTCTTGCGGACGAAACGCAGGCGCTCGTCACCCGTCACCTCACCCACTTCGTAATAAGGAGCGCGTTCACGCTCGGCGGTCTCCTTGATGATGTCTTTGTCCTTCTTATTGACCAAGAGGCCCATGCGCTCCTGCGACTCGTTGCCGATGATTTCCTTGTCGGACAGGGTCGGGTCGCCAACAGGCAGGTTGTCGACGTAAACCACACCACCCGCATCCTCGATGAGTTCGCTGAGGCAGTTGAGATGGCCACCAGCACCGTGGTCGTGAATGCTACGGATGGGGTTACAGTCGCTCTCGGCCATGGCGCGGATGACGTTGCTCACGCGTTTCTGCATCTCGGGGTTGGCACGTTGTACGGCATTCAACTCGATGGCGTTGCTGTATTGGCCAGTGTCGACGCTCGACACGGCACCGCCGCCCATACCAATACGGTAGTTGTCGCCACCCAATACGATGATGACATCGCCTTCCTCGGGTTCCAGCTTCTTGGCGTCTTTCACCTTGGCGAAACCGATGCCGCCCGCCAGCATGATGACCTTGTCGTAGCCAAGGGTTTCTTTCTCGCTATGCTCAAAAGTCAGCAAACTGCCGTTGATGAGGGGCTGGCCGAACTTGTTGCCGAAGTCGGAGGCGCCGTTGGAGGCCTTGATGAGAATCTCTTCGGGGGTCTGATAGAGCCATTGGCGCGGCTCGATGTCCTTCTCCCACTCACGGCCTTGCTCCGTGCGGGGATAAGAGGTCATATAAACGGCAGTGCCCGCCAAAGGCAAGCTGCCCTGACCTCCAGCCAAACGGTCGCGAATCTCGCCACCCGTGCCAGTGGCAGCGCCGTTGAAGGGCTCCACGGTGGTCGGGAAGTTATGCGTTTCGGCCTTCAACGAAATCACCGTCTCGATGGGCTTGATTTGGAAAGCCGAGGGCTTGTTGGGCTCGGCGGGAGCGAACTGTTCCACCTTGGGACCGAGGATGAAAGCCACATTGTCCTTATAGGCCGACACGAGACGGTTGGGGTTCATCTTCGAGGTCTTCTTGATAAGGGCGAAGAGCGTGTTGGGCATCTTCTTTCCATCGATGATGAAAGTGCCGTTGAAGATCTTGTGGCGGCAGTGTTCGGAGTTGACCTGCGCAAAGCCATACACCTCACTGTCAGTCAGTTTGCGCCCAATCTTTGCGGATATGCCTTTCAAATAATCCATTTCCTCGCTACTCAGTGCCAAACCTTCTTGCTGGTTGTAGGCCTCGATGTCGTCGATGTATTGCAACGGCTCGGGCTTGCGATCGACAGAGAACACCTTCTGGTCAAGATTCTCGTAGCGGTTTTGCAGCATCGGATCGTAAGGGGCTTTCTTTGAGTCCACTTTTTGGAACTCCTCGATACGGATAATGCCCTTGATGCCCATGTTTTGGGTGATTTCGACGGCATTGGTACTCCAGGGCGTGATCATTTCACGGCGTGGGCCAATGAAGTGTCCTTTTATCGTGTCTTTTTCGATTTTTTCGGCATTACCGAAAAGCCAAGTGAGTTTGGAAACGGTTTCCTCAGAAAGCTCGGATTTGGAATCAACCGCGATAACTTTCTGATTATCAGACTGGAAAAAGCATATCATAAGCGCAAGGTTTTATGCATAAAACGATGGCGCAAAGATAGTTTTTTTATCGGTATGCTTTAACCAATTTTCTTAAAAATCAATAATCCTCACCCGATTGCTCTTCACCGCCGCCACCGCCATCCTCGTCGCCGCCACCCTCTCCATCGGGACGACCGCGCTTGATGTTCTGCTGGTTGATGCGGTAATTGAAGTTGAGCGAGAACGAACGGCGGTTCCATGTGCTGGTGTTGTACTGCCAGAATCCGTCGCCCCAAGACTCGCCACCCCAACTGCGCGAGTTGAAGAGGTCGCGTACGTTGAAGGTGATGGTGCCATTGCCGTTGAAGATTTCCTTGCTCACGGCGAGGTCCATCCACCAGTTGCCCTTACGCATGCCCAAAGGCTCCTTGTGTGGACCCATGATGTGCGCGGTCAGTTGCAGGTCGAACCAATTGCTGATCTTGAACTTCGACACGGCACGTCCGAAGAGCATCCAAGTGGCGTCGTCATAGACCTTGTCGTTGATGGTGCCGTTGAATTGGGAGCGGAAAAAGTTGACATTGCCGTTGAGATTCCACCATTTGGTCATCTGGCCTTGGGCCACCATCTCCACGCCAAAGTCATCGGCCTTGCCGAAGTTGATGGGCATGCTGTAGAACACACCATCATCCTCGTAGGTATAGCTTCGGATCATGTTGGTACCATGACGGTAATAGGTCGTGAAGTTGAAGCTGGCCTTATCCCAGAAGTGGATGTAACCGAGTTCGTAGCTGTCCATATAAGTGGGCGTCAAGGCAGGGTTGCCAAGTCGGATATTACGGTTATCGTTATAGGAACGGAAGGGACTCATCTGCCAAAAGCCTGGACGGCGAATACGGCGTGTGTAGCTCACCTGGAACTGGTTGAACTCGTTCACCGAATAGTTGATGTGGGCACTCGGGAAGAAGTCGAAGTAAGGCTTGCCTCCGTTGATGGAGTCGTTGCCGTCGTGGGCATAGCCTTTCAGGTTGGTCAAGATGTCGGTCATCTCGGCACGCAGTCCCACCTGTCCCGACCAGCGGCCCCATTCGTTGCCCAAACTAGTGTAGAGGGCAGCCACTTGCTCGCTGTATTCGTAGTCGTAACAATAGTTGGACAGCGGCTCCCATTTTCCGTCGTTCTGCTGCCAAACGCTGTCGTTGCTCAAGATGTTACGGTTGGTGTATTTCGCGCCAATCTCCCACTGCGCCTTGGTGAGGAAGGGATGCACATAGTCGATACTGGCCTGCAGGTTGCGCATGCGCTGGTCGTTGCCGGTCTTCTGATAGATGGTCCATAAAGCCTGTTGCGCATCCGAATTAGGATAGAGCGACTCGTTGATGTCGGAGCCCGCATTCTCGGTATTGGTGAAGAAACGCATATTGGCCTTCAGGCTGCGGCCTTTGCGTTCAAAGGTCTTATCGTAGTCCAAAGTGACTTCATACATCGGGTCATACTCCCAATAGTCCTCGGCACGCACATCATACGAAGCAGAGTCCCAAATCGGATATTCGTCGGAATAACGCACCACGGGATGGGTTTCAAGCTTGCCGTAACGGTAGACGAAAGCCGCACTCACAATGTCGCGGTCAGTAATGTAATAGTCGGCGCCCACGCGCACGTTGTGACCCATACGATTCATCCTACGTTCAGTGGTCTGGTCGGTAAGTTGGGTGAAAAGGGTGTCGCCTTCAATGATATCGCTAAAGCGTTTGGTTCTATTGATACCACCGCCTATATTGCGACGGTTATTGAAGCCGTAGCTACCGAATAGGTTCCAACGTTTAAGGCGGTAGTTGCCCGAAAGGCTGGCGCCATACATCCAAGGATACCCAGTGCGAATGTTGACTGCGCCATTGAAGCCTTGGCGCTTATCCTTCTTCAGGATGATGTTGATGATGCCTGCCGAGCCTTCAGCATCGTAACGTACCGAAGGGTTGGTGATGACCTCGATGCGTTCAATCATGTCGCCCTGCAAGGTGCGCAAAGCATCTTGTGTGCTCATGCCCGAGAGACCCGACTCCTTGCCATCGATGAGGATACGAACGCCGTCGTCGCCGCGCAAGCTCACGTTGCCCTCCACGTCGACCGACACGGCGGGGATGTTCTCCAACACCTCGATGGCATTACCAGCAGTGTTAGCCACATCCTTTCCCACGTTAAACACGTGCTTGTCCAAGGTCATCTCGTAGGTGCTCTTTTCAGCCACCACGTTCACTTCGTTCAGCATGCGGCTGTCGGGAGAGAGGCTGATCTTGCCCACGTCGACCGTACTCTTTGAGCCGTCGAGGTTGACGGTTTTATAGGAAGTGATGTACCCCATATACTGCACCTCAAGTTCATAACGGCCTTTCTCGAGTTCCATGGTAAAATGTCCAGAAGTATTGGTTACGCAGCCTGAAACGAAGGTCTTGTCAGGCAAGGTGCAAGCCCGCACCGTGGCATATTCCATGGGATGGCCCGACGAACTGTCAATAACACGGCCTTTAACATTGATGGCGTAGGTGTACGGAAAACTGAACAGAAGTGCTAGTATAACAAGGAGTTGTCTTTTCATAAAGGGGATTTGTTTGCTCGTTTTAGAAAGTGCAAAAATAGGTCTTTTTGGACAATTAGCACTTGAATTGGTTGGATTTATTTTCTGTGCTTCAACCTAGTAGTGACTCAAGCGTCCTACCAGCCCCGAAGGGGCGACAGATAATAAGCAGGCGGTGTAAACCCCTGCTACATAACGTACACAATACCGATTAGCCCCGAAGGGGCGACAGATGCAGCTGCCATAGTGTGACAGCCCTACACCCAGCCCTACATCGGATCCACGTCGATTTGCACCTGGACGGATTTGTATTCAGAATTCAGCTGGAATAGACGTATCTGTTGTGAAATCAATTCCTTCACCTTCTGGGTGTTGAAGTCGCGCCTAAACTTCACCATCATCTGCTTGATATACAGATTCTTCACCCTTGAAACCACGGGGTATTCCGGCCCAAGCAAATCCTGCTTGAAAATGGGGCGAAGCATCCTAGCCAGCTCCGCCGCGGCGGGATTGAGCTTTTGATAGTCCTTGTGCTTCAAGCGAATGAGGATCAAACGATAGAAAGGCGGATAGCCGAACTGGCGACGGATGACCATCTGCTTGTCGTAAAGTCCACGGAAGTCGTTGCGCAACACGTCTTGCAACACTGGATGTGCCGGCTCGTAGGTCTGGATGATGACCTTGCCTTGCTTGCCCTTGCGACCTGCCCTACCCGCCACCTGGGCCATCAGCTGGAAGCTGCGCTCGTGGGCGCGGAAGTCGGGGAACGAGAGCATGTTGTCGGCATTGAGGATGCCCACCACCTTCACCGAATCGAAGTCCAAGCCCTTGGTGACCATCTGTGTGCCTACGAGGATGTTGGTCTCATGGTCCTGGAAGGCCTCCAAGATGCTCTGGTAGTCGTTCTTCGAACGGGTGGTATCGAGGTCGAGGCGGGCCACCTTGGCTTCGGGCATGACAAGGCTCAAATCCTCCTCGATTTTTTCCGTCCCAAAGCCATGCATACGGATGTTAGGGCTGTGACAAACGGGGCATTCGTTCGGCACGCTGGCCGTGTAGCCGCAATAGTGGCAACGCAGCACGTTTTGGCTCTTGTGGTAGATGAGACTCACGTCGCAGTTGATGCACTGCGGCACATGGTGACAGTCCTCGCACTCCAAGCGCAACGAGAAGCCGCGTCGGTTTTGAAACAAAATGGTCTGGTTGTGCTCATCCAAGGTCTCTTTCATGGCATCCAGCAAGGTGCTGCCGAAGTCGGCCTTCATGGTTTTGCGTCGACGCTCCACGCGCATGTCGCTGAGGATGATTTCAGGCATCTGCACGCCACCATAGCGCTCGGTGATTTCCACCAGATGGAAACGGCCATTCAAGGCGTTATAATAACTCTCGTAAGAAGGCGTGGCCGAGCCCAACAGAACGTTGGCCTTGTGCATGGCAGCCAGCACGATGGCAGCATCGCGGGCATTGTAACGTGGCGCCGGGTCAATCTGCTTGAAGCTGCTGTCGTGTTCCTCGTCGACGATGATGAGCCCAATATCGGAATAAGGCAGGAAGATGGCCGAGCGCGAGCCGATGATGATTTGATGCTTGGGCGATTGCGTCTGCCCGAAGTCGCGCACCTGTTCCCACACCTCTACCCTCTCGTTGTTGCCGTAGCGAGAGTGGTACACTCCCAACTTGTCGCCAAAGTATTCCTTAAGGCGGTTGATGATTTGTGCCGTAAGAGCAATCTCGGGCAAGAGATACAACACCTGTTTGCCTCTGTCGACGGCTTCCTTGATGAGTTTGATGTATATCTCCGTTTTGCCGCTCGAAGTCACGCCATGCAGCAAGACGGGCTTGTCCTTTTCAAATCCTGCTTTAATACCTTCGTAGGCTTTCTGCTGCACTTCGGTGAGCTGTATGCTGTCAACGTCGGTCTGCACCTTGAACTCTTTCAGTCGGCTGACCTTGCGTTCGTAAATCTCAAAAATGCCCTTTTCGGCCATATTCTTCAGTATAGTTGAAGTCGCATTGGCCTTTTGCAGCAGGGTTTTGGCCATCACGTCGTTGTCGGCATCGCCGCCGAGGGTGATGAAAGCCAAGAGCACCTCCAACTGCTTGTAGGCGCGCTTGGTGAGGTTGTCCATCAATTCATGGACTTTAGTCTCCTCGCGGTATTCAGCCGCAAGTCGCACAAACCGCTCGTATTTGGCTTTGTATTTCTCGTTCAGCTCCTCCTCCATGACGAGGATGCCTTTCTCCATCATGCTGTGTACCAGCGGCATCACCTTCTTGAAACCGATGATCTTGCTCACCTCACTGATGGTGATTTTCGGCTTGATTTGAAGTGCTTCCACAATGAGGTATTCGAAGTCGTTCAAGGCCACGGAGTCAAGCACATAGTCGGGTGAGAGTGCCACGGTGGTCTCGCTGCTTAGCTTCAGGGCGGAAGGCAGTGCCGCCTGCATCACCTCGCCAGGATGGCACATATAATAGTTCTTCACCCAGTCCCAAAACTTCAACTGCTTCTCGTTGACCATCGGCTGATCGTCAAGCAGGTCGGTAAGGAACTTGACTTCCACCGAGGGCACTTGTTCTGTCAGCCCGACGATGAGTCCCGAAAGAATCTTGGTCTTGCCGAACTGCACCACTGCACGTTGGCCCACACGCACCTTGTCGTTCAAAGCGAAGGGCACACGATAGGTGAAGGTGCCGGGTACCGGAATCGGCAGCAATACTTCAGCAAACAAGGTGATTCGGGAGTCACTCATAGAAAACAGTATTTTCACACAAAACTATTATAGCACGCAGAATGCGCAGAATTATATGAAGCGCAAAGCGACGCAAAGTTTGCGCCCGAAAGTTTCTGCGAATTAACTTCGTTGAATGCGTTGCATTTCTGCGAGTTCTGCGTGAGACAATTCATGGTGAATAGTATTTTCAATGTGAATTCACCGTGGAATAGCCGACCAATTCGTCATAGCCCTTGAGGGCATTGTAGAAGTAGAAATACAGCTTATAGACGTTGTTGGTCTCCCAATGGTTGCCCGCAGTCAAGTCGGTCTTGATTTCGTAGGTTTCGCGATCGAGGGTCACGAACATGAAGTTGTAATAGCCTTGTTTAAGTACCATTGAACAGGTGTAGCCATGAAGGCGGTAATCGTAGGTCATCTTGTTGCTCTCGTTGAAGCACCAGTCGTTGAGGGCGCCCATGATGTACAAGTCCTCGTGGGTCAACGGAGCCTCACACTTATAGAAGAAATTGACACGACAATAGTCGGCCTCAGTCGAATTGTCGAGGTTGTCGTTCTCCACATAAATGAATTTCTCACCATGGATATCTTCGTAAGAGGTGTAGGCCAACCTCGCCCGCGACTCACAAGTAGCAATGTCAATCTCATAGCTCTCATCGGTCTGACGGATATGGGCAAGGTTCTCCGACTGGAAATAAAAGTTACTGGTATTGAAGCGTCTAAACTGATTGGCCGCCTCAAACACCGTCTGCGGATGATGCTCGAAGGAAATGTAGTCAGGATAGATGTAAGTGGGCTTCAAGCCTTCGGCGGCATTGTCCCAACGCCCGTTCTGACGGATGGTCAGATAGCTGTATTGCTGCGTGTTGCCTGTCAGGTAGTTGTTCAAGTTCACCTTGACGTTGAGTTGCTGGTGCGTATCGGTGAGTTCAAGGTCGTCGGGATAGCGCGGCACGTTGGCACCCACATGGGCTTTTTCGTCAATTATCATGAAACGGCGCGTGAAATAGAGGTCGTTCATGTCATCGCCAAAGACGACAAGCAGGTAGTTGCCCGAGACGAGGGGCATCATGTCCTCAGTGGGGAACTTGAGTTGGTAGTTGACGTAATCGATCAAGGTGTTGCGCGAGAAGGCGTAGTTGTCCAATCGGTCCGAATCGTATCCAGAGGCGTACTGTATGCGTTGAATATCGGTAGGCTGCCAATCGTGACTGCAATGGATGAACGTATAGTTGAGCACTTCGCCTTGCCCGTCGATGACGTCGAACGAAAGGGTTAATCTGCCCATCATATCCTCAAGCGGGATGATAGGGTCGTTCAGTTGGTTGTCGTCGGCATAGAACAGTACAGTCTGCACCTCGGGCTTGTAGTTGAGGTTGCCGCAAGGCAGGTCAAAATCCTGGGCAAAGAGACCTGTCATTACGCAAAGCGTCAGTATTAAGAAGGTGATTTTTTTCATCGCGTTGTTATTTGGCGCAAAGGTAATAAAAAATACTTATTGCAAAGATTCCCTTTCGGGAATGGAGACCAGAAGTATAGTCAATAAGCGGCGGCCTATAGAGCCTACGAATCGTAAGCGTCATAAGCCGCCGCATTATACTAATTTGTTAACTCCATTCCCCGAAGGGGAATCTCCTTAAAGGTTCTCCACAATGCGCTTCTGCACCTCGCGGAACTCCTCGTCGCTCAGATGGACATGCTCCTTCTTGAAGTCCATGTCGCCCTCTTGGGTGATGGGGATGAGGTGGATATGGGCATGTGGCACTTCCAAGCCGATGACGGCCACGCCGATGCGCTTGCAAGGCACGGCTTTCTCGATAGCTTTGGCCACTTTCTTGGCAAAGACCATCATGGCACCGAGCTCATCGTCGTCGAGATGAAAGATGTAATCGTCCTCGTGCTTAGGCACCACCAAGGTGTGGCCTACGGCAACAGGGTTGATGTCCATGAATGCGAAGAACCGCTCGTCTTCAGCAATTTTATAGCAAGGAATCTCGCCTTGGATAATTCTCGAAAAGATGGTAGCCATAGTTCTTGAAGTTTAACGGGTGATTTCTATGATTTCGAACTGCACCTTCCCTGCGGGCACTTGAATCTCGGCCACTTCACCCACCTGCTTGCCCAACAGGCCTTGGCCGATGGGCGAGTTGATGGAGAGCTTGCCTTCCTTGAAGTTGGCTTCCTTTTCGGGAACGATGGCATAAGTCATCATCATGCCCGACTTGGTGTTTTTGATTTTTACCGTCGAATAGAGCAACACCTTCGAGTTATCCATCTTCGACTCGTCGAGGATACGGGCATTGAAGATGAGGTCCTGCAGTTCGGCGATTTTGGCTTCAAGAAGGCCTTGGGCTTCTTTGGCTGCATCGTATTCGGCATTCTCAGAGAGGTCGCCTTTGTCGCGAGCCTCCTGGATGGCTTGCACGATGCGCGGACGTTCACGAAGGATCAGGTCATCGAGTTCGTCCTTGAGTTTCTGTAACCCTTCTGGGGTAAAATATTTGATTTCTGACATGGTTAGTGTTTGTTTTTAATTCGTATCAGGTTGCAAAAAAGAGACCCTTACCGAAATAAGGGTCTTCTTTTGGTTTGCGACTGCAAAAATACGAATTATTTCTTAACTGGTATCAGTTTTAGAAAATAATTCTCACGCCCACGCTGTGGGTGCCACCGTAGGTGTAGGTGTCTCTGTAGGAATAATCCACTGCGAAACGCATGGCGTCTTCCTTCTTCGAGACCGGCACATCGAGTGACAAACCAGCGCTGAGGCCGCGGTTGATGTTCATGCAACCATCGTCGTAGAGGATGCCTTCCTTCGACCAGATGCCATTCTCGTAGGTATAACCTGCACGAAGCTTGAACATCTCTTTCCAGCTGTACTCCATACCAACGATGAATTGGTCGTTGGTGAATGAGTTGGAGACAAAGTTACCAGCCAAGGTGATTCTGTTAGTTTCGGCAAACAGGAAGTCGTAGGCGGCTGCGATGCTCAACTGGGTGGGCAATTCGAAGTCGTCGGCACGTTGCACCATGGTGAACTGCTGGTTGCTATTGTTGTCCATGAACACCTTCAGCGAGAGACCGTCACCTGAGAACTTCATGGTGGGTCCGATGTTCTTCAGCGTGATACCGAAGTGGATGTTGTCGAAGGGACCAGAGACGTACTGGATACCAGCGTCCAAGGCCACGCCAACGCCACCCATATCCTTAATGGATTCGCTGATGATCTTCAGGTTGACACCGCCGCTGATGCTGTTGGAGAAAGCCTTGGCAAACGACAGGTTGATGTTCATCAGGTTAGGCTTGTAGGTACCCAAAGTGTAGGGGTCGGGGTTACTGACTGTCGTGATCGGGATTTCACCGAGGCTGAACGACATGAACGAGAGGCCCAACACACTCGACTCACCCACGCGAGCCAAGAAACCGAACGAGGAGATGCGGGTGTCGTTGCCAACGCCCTGCAGCCACCAAGTATGGCTAAAGTCAATATCCAGGGTGCGGCATGAGCTGATGCCAGCCACATTGCCGTAGATGGCTTCGACGCCATGGACGAACGACATGCCTGCATTGCCCCAGCCCGACGATGCAGCCCAAGGATTGATTAACAGCTCGGGAGCGCCAGCTTGGCCTGAACGGTCTTTATTTCCTGCAAATGCTTGAGGAGCACTTAATCCCATAAGGATTACGAAGCTCAAGACGATATATCTAAATGATTTCTTCATGATGATAAATTATTTACGGTTAGCAATTACATTTGATTAGAATGTGTTCAGGTCAACTTCACGCATGGCACCGAAGAACTTGATGGTACGCTCGCTGCCGCTAGTCAAATCCTTGATATGGATCAAGTAGAAGCCGCTAGCAACTGGCGTATTGGCAAAGTTCGTGAGATCCCATTCGATACTCGGCTCTTCATTGTCCTTACGGAATTGGCGCACCTTCGTGCCGCTCAAGGTGTAAATCGAAACGATACACTTGTTAGGCAGGTTGGTGATCTTCACCTTATTGGTCAGGGCATTGCCTTCGTATGAGTTGTAGGCATAATAAGGATTGGGCACCACCGTGATGAGGTTCAGGTCTTCTTCGGTCTTAGCTTCATCATTCAGCGTGGGATCCCAGCCTTCAATCGAGAAGGTGTATCTCGGATTCATGCCTTTCTTCGTAAGCTCATAATTCTGTTCCTGCAACGGGAAACCATAACCAGGAGCGTACGGCTTGGCCAAACGGATACGGATACGGCATTCGTTGCCTTCAGGCAGCCATTCCATGCCTTCGATACCCATTGGCATGCCAATCCACATCACCAACTTATAGAGATTCTTGTTAATGTTCTTGATGATGGTGCTATTCGTCTGAGACTGGGTGAAACTCATGGTATTATACAGCAACTGACCGCCGTCATAACCATAGTTCTTGATTTGTTTCCAAGGCGATGAGTTAGGCATCGGGATGGAGTCCATACGCCAGATGTAGACGAAGTGCTTACCACCGAACACGGGATCGTTGTTCGCGCCACGGAAGATGGCCGGGTCATACTCCTGGAGCAAACCAGAGGCATCTTCAGCAGTGGCCTTCATGACCTTGGCAGGATTGAAGATCATGTCGCGACCACCCATATCCTCCAGGTAGGAGTCTTCACCGAAGGCCACATTCAAACGTACGCCATTTTCAACGTCGATGACGTAGCCCGGGAACCAACCCATACCCTGAGGCGAAATATAGTTGGCATCCTCCTCTGCATTGCTGAAATACTGAGGATTCTCGTCAGCGTGGCTGGCAGCATCCCAGTTGGCGAATGCTTGATGCGTGGTCGGATCAATATAAGGATTACCGTCCTTGTCAACCGAAGCGTGCTTACGCAACATGAAGCGGTCAACACCATTTTCGTTGAGGCCCTTATCCATACCCATCTCGATGACGGGGCAGCGGGTCCACTTGCTCTTATCGGCAGTGAAGACGATATCGACACTGGTGGTCAGCTTCATCAAGGAGTCGACACGCGATCCGTCATACACGGGACCAGGATTTTTGGCGTCACCGCCATGCTT
The DNA here is from genome assembly GCA_902767725.1 of uncultured Bacteroidia bacterium. Classification (GTDB taxonomy): domain Bacteria; phylum Bacteroidota; class Bacteroidia; order Bacteroidales; family F082; genus Limimorpha. The sequence goes on from CACXIM010000013.1 coordinate 34,847, forward strand.
CGTATCGGTAGAGAGCACTGGGATAGACCATGCACGATTGGCAATCTTCTCCCAGTTTTCGTTCGGGTCCCAAGGAGCGTTGGAACCATGGCCGTACTTATCACCCAACATCTTATAGTCGTTGAGGCCCTTGTCATTACCGTCCACATACGTTCCAGAACGGATCCAGTTCAAGTAGGAGCTGGGCACATCAATGTCGCGGATGGAACTCATCCACGGGTTGCTGGGATCAGTATATTCAACGGATGAACCGACCACACCGTTGTTGGTGGCAATAACGGTATAGTAGTCATGCCACACCTCAGGATCGTTATCGCTCTTGTAATAGTATTGACCAGCCCAAATACGACCAATTTCGTACACCTGAGTCAAGCTGACAGAAATACCACGATCAATGAACAATTGTTCGTTATCGTAAATCGTAGTAGTGTCGCTATAAATGGTATCTTGGTCGGTAAGGTCAATCAAATACCAATCGTTGACCAAACGGACAGCGGAGTCACCCTTGATATCGGTGTTGTTGGTAACATTGGTGGTGTACTTTTGGAACATATCACCAAACACCAACTCGTAGTCGTGAGATTTCACGTTCAGCGGGTCGATGATCTTAACAGAGATGGGACCATAACCAGCCTCGTAAGTGGGATGGTAGCAAGCAGGATAGTTGGGGTTACCAAAGCGGTTGGTCGAATCATTGGCCATCTTAACACGGCCTTCGTTATCAAACATAATCTGCTTCACGGTTTCCTCGGTCAGCTCAAGTTCGTGGAAGCCGTTACCAGCACCAACGACGCGAGTAACAGCCGGGCTGTCACCGTATTGGGCATTCAACACCGTACCATTGACAGTCTTGTGAGGAACAGCGGTGTACACCTGGATGTTCTTTCTACCTTCGAGATAAGGCTTCTTCTGACCTTGCAGGCCAAGAGCGTCATCTTGATTGTAGTCAAGATAGTTGTTGAAGGCGTAGGCCACAGCCGTGTAATAATAAGGAGTATGGTTGACCAGATTCGGGTTGTCGCTATTCGAGAACTCGTCTTCGGTGAGCACGAAGCTGTGGGTGATACCGGCATCGCCGCCATTCACCTTCAGGCTCGGCACGTTGGCTTGCAACGACTCATCGAATTCATAGTTGAGCAGACGACCCACGTTGTTGCGCACGTCGCACTGGAACACCAAACGAGCCTTGTCGTTGTTGCTCAGCTCGTCAGAACCCACTTCGGCATTGGCCAATTGATACACTTTATAACCTTCGAAGCGGTAGTTTCTGTCATAGACAAATACGCTATCATCTTTATGTTCATTAACAACCATACCAAGGGTATCACCCTCAGGGCTGATATTCCATGTAGTATCTCTATAAGTGTAAGTCTCAGTTCTACCAGTCGGGATTTCGGGGTCAAGCTCGACATAGCCTTCCTTGTAGTTGTTGGAAAGAGGAGCATTCGACAGATAGACGATGAGCTTTTGGTCAAGTTCGCGGATGGTCAGGTCAGGAGCGTTAGGACCGTCGATAACCTTAAAGCAGTTGTCGAACAGAGCTTGACACTTGTCGTCGACCACGCGCAGCAACTCAACAGATGCCCAGGCACCACCAGAGGTAGCACGAGCCCACGGCACACCGAAGGTGATGTAGTTAACAGCACCAGGTTCCAGGGTGAAGGGACCTGCAGATTGCATGAAACGACGGTCATTAGGTGCATTGCCGCACTGTTCTTCTGACCAGTAGTTTCCGTTCGTGTTCAAGCCACCGTTCGGGATATTGCCGCCAGTACCCCAGTTCCACGGGTCGGAATCGCCAGGGAACATGAAGTCGCATTCAGGACCGACGACGTCGCTGCTCGAGAAGGCATCGCCACCATAACGCATTTTGGCGCCGTTCTTCCAAATACCACGCAGGTAATTGTAGTATTGAGGAGCAGTGCTCGGGTCACCGTTATCGGCAGAGCTGTTATTGTGATACACGAAACGGCGCATACCGAAACGTTCGTCATCGATGATACCGTTGCCGAAGTTCACACCATTGATGCTCTCGTCAACAATCTGAGTGAACGAAAGAGTGTCATAAATGAAGATGGAGTCACCGGTGACGGGATCGACATGATCGAAGGTACCAGAAACTTCAAACGTATACTTAGGATTATCGATACCATCGGGATCCATGTAAGGACCTTGGAAGAAGTCAATACCCAACGCCGGAGGCTGTGAGCCGTAGGCTTCAGGTTCACCGCTACCATCGACAGCAGTACCATTGTAACCGTAGCCAAGACCACGGGCAACGTCGCAACCTACATAGTCGTCCCAACCATAACCCAGGTCAACGTCAGTCCAAGGCGAGAAGTAAGTACCCGTCAAGGTATAGGTGGAACGGTTGATGATTTCGTAGCTGTAGAAAGTCATGTTGTTGATTTCGTCGTTCGTGGCGAAAGCAAAAGCTTGGGCACGCACTTCGATACCGATGGCCTGACCACCCGATTCGGTGTGGGCAGCACCTTTATCATTGAAGATCCACCACAGGGTTTGGTCACCCTTCAGCACTTGGTCGGCCAAGATAGAGCCGTGCATGGTTCCGAATTTCTCTTCTTCCATGGTCGGAATCTTGGTATGGCAGAGTTCGTTGGTGATGTCGTAGTAAGGATAGTCACCATTGCTGGGGTTATATTCACCGTCACCATCAGCATCATAGAAAGGAGCCAGATAATAGGCAATACCTTCTGGGTCGTCACCGCCACGAATGGCAGGCCACTTCTCGATGATGGAAGGTATCTCATAGCCTTGTTCAAGAGCGTGCGTTACCGGGTCGCAGTGGCTGAGGAACTCATCCACCTCGGCGCGGGTAATCTTGTAGATCTTATCCCACTTTGCACAAGTTTCAGGAGTAATGGAGGCCTTGCCGTCGACGGTCAGAGGGCCAGTGTAGTAGTCGTTACCAACCTGACGGAAACGCAGGGCGGCGCACTTCAACTGGTTGTTGACGTCGACACCAGCGATCCACAGGGAGCCAGCGAACAGCGAAGTAGCCGAGCCGTTGGCAGGGATGAAGTACTTGGAACCCGTTCCAGAGGGAAGGTCCCACCACATGTCACCACCCGCATTGATACGGGTTCTGACATTGTTGATGTCAAGCCATTCGAAAGCTGACGAAGGCGTACAACCAGCTGCGGTTTGGGCACGCTGGCCTTTACTACCATTCTGCTCATACTTGTACATCTCAGCCTTTCCGGGAATCACAGCGCCCGCAATGAGCAGGGTCGCTAACAAAAATCGAAATATATTCTTCATAATACTTGTAATTTTTCGTTATGAATATTCTCTCCTATTAGAAATTGAAGCTCATACCGAGTCTAATGTGACGAGGCATCGAGTAGAAGCCACCATTGTTGACATACAGTTCATACATTTGGATGTAGGCCTGCGGGTCAATCTGAGCGTTGATTTCATTAGCCCATTGGGGTGCTGAGAGGTAACCGTCGTCGTCGGGGTTACCGGTAGCGTTATACACACCAACGATGTTCTTCGAGTTGAGCAGGTTAAGCACTTGCAGGTACACGTTCACGAAAGCATCGCGACCCTTCGAACCTTCCTTCTTACCACCCATGGTGAAGGTGAAGTCCTTGTCGACACGGAGGTCGAAACGGAACGAAGCGGGGATACGCGAGCCGTTGTAGGTACCTTGCAGCAGGGTGTTACCACCCGAGATGGGTGACGACACGTTACGAGCAGCGGTGAAAGGCGTACCCGAGCCACCGTTGACTTGCAGGGCAAAACCTGTGTTGGACAGGAATTGGACACCCTTGATCGTGGGACCGTCATAGTTCTTACCTTCTGAATAACGATAGTCGAGCGTCAGGTTAAAGCTGTGACGACGGTCGGCGTTGGTCGGGAAGGTGGATCTCAGGTTAGGCACACCAGCAGCAATCAAAGCTGCAGCAGTGGAGGTCGAAGAACCGGTCATGTCGGCATACTGCAAAGTATAGCTGGCACGGATACGAGCGTTCTTCGTACGACGCATGTCGTAGCTGGCGGTCACACCCTTAACAGTACCAAAGTCGAGGTTGCTGTAGGAGTTGTAAGCCTTGGGGAAAGCACCGTTGAAACGGTACATCTGGATCATGTTACGCAACTCGTGGTAGTAAGCCGAAATCGTCATTGACGAAGTGTTGGTCACCTTCTGAGTGAAACCGAGTTCGTACTCGATGGTCTGCGAAGGCTTCAGGTTGGGGTTGGCAACCGTACCAGAGAGATCGGTGAAGCGGTAGTAGTACAGCGGGCTGCAGTAGTAGGCACTGGTAGGACGCTGCGTCAACACATCGTAGTGAGCGAAGAACAAAGCTTCATCGGAAATCGGGAAGGAGAAGGAGATACGAGGCATGATGCTCCAAGCGGGATCGTAGTCCTTGAAGGAGTTGATGTCAACCACCTGCTTCTCTTTTTCAATATATTGTTTCTTAATCCAAGGCGTAACACCAGTACCCATGTCAAGGACTTCGGGGTTGGCAATTTCAACACCTTCCGCATTGTACCAAGTGTTGCCACTACGATAACCAACGATTTCAGTGATTTCACTGATCTTATTCACGTAAGGAACATAATCATCACCAATGTTGTCGGGGACATAAATGTTAGATGCAACACCGGCAAAGCCATAATTCTCTTCGTTCAATTGGTTGTTCTTGATAGCGCTCTTAATGTCGCCAACGGTATTGAAGTCGTACAGCACATACGGGTCTTTCAGCACCTGTTGGTTAGCATCGAAACGGTCGACACGAACACCAATGTTGAAGATCAGGTCTTTGAATGCGAACTTATCTTGGAGGTAACCGGCCATATAGATGGGCTGTTGGGCACCAATCGGGCGGTCGAAGACCTTTTCCGAATCCTGATGATTGAAGAAGTCGGCGAGCGAAGGACGTTCGGTGAAGGCATACTTTTTATGACCATCGTAGCTATAGCCATAGTAGTACACCGAGAAGTTACCGTCGCGAGTCAGCTCATCAGCGCCGAACATGCTCATGTCGAGGCCACCGTCAACCCTACCGGTCTTCATCTTACCGTTTTCATCGTAGTATTTAATCGTGTTGTTATCAAAATCGTATGTATCGATAAGGATCCACTCGGTGCCGTCGACCGGCAGGCCCATGGCTTGACGCAGACGGGCGTCGAAGGTATATTGTGTGGATTCGTCATACAGTCTGTGATACATCACCGTATCGGCGTGGCCGTCGTATGCATTGGCATAGGGCTGCGACATGTCGAGCTCTCTGATGTGGAAGTTGGTCATGTCACGCATCAGCGTCCAATAGTTGGAACTATACGACATTTGTGAGTTGTTTTGTTGCTCATATTGGAAGCCCAACTTGATATCGTGAGAGTTGTCGCCTCTGCCAAGGGTCATAGATCCGTTGACGTTCACGGCAATCTGGTCGTTGACGAACTTGTTGTACGAATCCTGGATGGTGCCAGGCACTGCATATAGACCATACACATAGTTGGGCGACATGCCGTTGATCAGACCGTTGTTCAGAATGATGTTGGACAGGTTGTTGTAATAACCCACAGCACCATATTCCTTATACAACTCGAAATAGTTGTTGGCATAGGTAGCCAAATCGGGGTTGAAGTTGGAGGGCCTGAATGTCACCAAAGTGTCGTAGTAGTTATCCAACACGAAGACATTGCTGAGGTTTTTGTATTCGCCATTGACCAAAACCGAGTCGACAGCCGTGGTTTGGAAGTGGAAGTTAGGTGCTCTGTAGGTGGTGAACTTACCCAAATTACCATAGGCGAAGATGTTGTTCCACAATTCAGGGTCGCCCGATTCGCCTTTAAAGCGCGAATAGTCAGCCTGGATGCTGTAGTACACATTGGAAACCAAAGAGGTGCTGTTGGGGTCGCTCTGGAAACGCTGGGTGAAGCGGACATAGCCACGATAAGTGCCCGACTTCGACAAATAGTTCTTGTCGGTATTGAAGTAATACTGGCTGCGACCGTCAGCATAGTGGCCGCCACTCATCACCATCGATCCACCGATGGTAAGGTTGGTGGTCTTACCCGTACGAACGTCAATCTTACCCGTCAGGTTAATGCTTTGGTTTGTCGTGTTGTTGAGGAAACGAGTGTGGTACAAGTCATCCTTATGCGTATAAGCGGCGGTAGCGTTTGTACCGATACCGATAGTCAAAGGATTGGTCCTGATCTTTTCCATGTACTCATCTTTGGCACGCCAATAACCAGTAGCGGAACTGTAGCCATACTTGTTGTGCGTGATATCAAAAGCGAGGAAGAAACCGAGGAGGGCTTCCTGGTCGTTCTTCTTGCTCTTGATGAGCGGTCCTTGCAAGCTACCGCCCAAGCGGCCGTGGCCATAACCGTCAACCGAATACTCGGCTTCGATACCGCCACCCCAAGTACGGCTGGGGCCCTTGGTGGTCATGTTGATGATACCGCCCATGGCGTCACCATACATAGCAGGCGTACCACCCAAGATCACGTCGACCTGGTCGATGGCGCTTTGGGGGACGCTGGTGCTACCGATGACTTTCACACCGTCGATGTAATAGACGGCTCCTTCACGCGAACCACGGATGGAACCGACCTCACCGTCAGCGGAGAACACGCCACCGACGCTGGCGGCAACGCCTTCTGCCGAACGTACCGGCAACTTGGCGATTTCCTCGGAGGTGATAGAGGCACCTTGCGTAGTGTTATCCTTTGAAATCAAAGGAATTTCATAGTCGACAACCGTGACTTCACCAATGTTGATTGCTCCACTGGCCATCTTGATGTCGTAGAAGGTGATCTTGTTGGCCGGAATGACGATGTTCTTCACAACGAATGGGTTGTAGCCGATACAGCTCGCCTTCAGGTCATACGTTCCCGGAGGAATCGGGTTGATGTCATAATTACCGTCAAAGTCAGAAGATGTACCTCCCACTTGTGTACCGCCTTTTTCAACAATGACGTTTGCAAATGGTACCGTTTCTCCTGTGTCATCGGTAATCTTACCCTTGAGTCTTCCTTGCGCTTGTGCCATGGTCATCGTGCAGGTGGCCAGGACGATGGCAAGGGTCATTAGTAAATTTTTAAACATACCTTGTAATTTTATGTAATACTACTTTGTTTGGTGCTTCGCTCCGATTGTTTATATTTTTGATTTTCAGTCATTTGAGAAAATGCGCTTCAATAAGATTTTTTACCGCTTCAATCGCGATTTTTAGCTTCTATACCATAAAACCGCTCATTTCAGGAAGAAAAGAATGGGTTACTGCGCTTCCTACGCCGCATACGTTCGGCACGACGCTTGTCTTTCTGGATCATCCGCTTGGTTTTCTTGGCTTGGTGCTTATAATGGGCCGTTTTGGCCTTATCATATTGCTTCTTGGATTGCTTCTCTTGCTGCTCCAACTGTTTCTCTGCCCTGCGAAGGGCTCGCGACCGCGATGAGGCGCACGAACCAAAGAGCAAAACAAGAGCCAACAAACATGCGATTATACTTATCCGCTTCTTCATGGCATACCATTTTGGTTGCAAATGTAACATTTTTCCACCACAGCTGTACTATTTTGAGAAAAAAAGCGTTTCTTTGCTGTGATGAAAAACACGAAACTACACCTATTAATATTAATAGGGCTCCTACCCTTCCTCCATGGATGCAAGCCCGTTCCTCAAAACCCCAACCGGCCTATCCTGCCTGCACCCATCACGATTTACCCTAACACCTTGCAATATCAGGAGTTGAACTTTGTCAGTGGCTGGCTCTATATCACTTCCGACGTGGAAAGCACCAGCCGAGGCATCATCGTCTACCGCATGAACGACACCGAGTTTTTGGCCTACGACCGCATCCCGCCCAACGAGCCCGATGCCTGCACCGATAGCCATGGCAACACCACACGCATGGTGGTGGATTTCCCCTTTGTCGTTGACCATTGCAACAACGCCTATTACAATATCCTGAATGGACAAATCATTGTCCGCGAGCCCGATATGATTCCCAGCTTCCCCACCGATGGCACAACGGTGTATCCCTTAATCCAATACCACACCACATTCGACGGGAGCAAATTAATCATCACCAATTAATGGGAATCTCCATCATTTTCCATGATATGACCCTGCCGCTCTATGGAAGCCTGATGGATGGCTTCAAACACCTTATTAATTAATATAGAGGACAGGCCCATCTCCTCACCTGCCGCAACATGGTCGGCAAGAATCTTCTTCCAACGGTCCATCTGCACCACAGTGACATTGTTGCGCTTCTTGTATTCACCGATCTGCGCACTCACATCCATGCGGCGAGCCAACAGCTGCAACAACTCGCTATCGATGTCATCAATCTCACCACGGAGACTGGCCAAATCGCGTTCCACATCACCCGATTGCTTCGAACGGAAGGTCAAATGGACCAGCATCTGCTTCAATTCATCCGGCGTGATTTGCTGCTTGGCATCGGTCAAAGCTGCATCGGGATCGATATGACATTCTATCATTAATCCATCTGTGGCAAGGTCGAGGGCTTTTTGAGCCGTGGCTTGCAGCAACTCGCGATTGCCACAGATGTGGCTCACGTCGGTGATGAGCGGCACATTCAAACGTTGGGTAAGCTCAATGGGAATCTCCCACATGGGGAAATTACGATAATCAGACTCCTTATAATAGGCAAAGCCACGATGAATGGCCGCCAGCTGCGTCAAGCCCACTTTTTGGAAGCGTTCAAAGGCGCCCATCCATAAGTTAAGGTCGGGCGAGACGGGGTTTTTGATGAACACGGGGATGCCAACACCCCTCAATGCATCAGCGAGTTGCTGCACCGAAAAGGGATTGACCACCGTGCGGGCACCGACCCACAACGCATCAACGCCATATTTCAAGGCCAACTCAACATGCTCGGGAGTTGCCACTTCCGTCGCAATGGGCAATCCCGTTTCATGCTTCGCTTCACGGAGCCATACGAGACCTTGCTCTCCCCTGCCCTCGAAGGCATCGGGACGGGTACGCGGTTTCCAGATGCCTCCGCGCAGCATCTTCACTTCGGGGATTTCAGCCAAGGCTTGCGCCGTGGCGAGGATTTGCGCTTCGCTTTCTACGCTGCAGGGACCAGCGATGATCGTATGTGTAAAAGCAGGGGATGAATCCACCTGCTTAATATCCTGCGCCCCTACGGGGCTTTGTGTACTATAAACCTGCAAAATCGTTGTATATCCTTCCTTTGTCGTTACATTGTTCAAAGTTTGAACGCATACAAAT
>CACXIM010000014.1 GCA_902767725.1 uncultured Bacteroidia bacterium
ACCTTCAGTGTCAGTGGCTTGGTTGAAGGAATAGGTGACCATCATGACCTCGCGTTCGGTGAGGCCGTCAACTTTTAATGTTACAGGTGTTTTTGCCATTTTTGTAATGTTTTAAAGTGTTAGTATTAAGTGAATTAATCCGTTAAATTATTCCAATGAAGTGTTTGCATCCATATAGTCCTTGTTGTCGGCCTCAAGCTTGATAACAAAGTTCTTGGCAGCAAAGAATGGAGTGATGGAGATGTCGACCGAAACAATCTTGGTCTTGGGATCTTGCTTCGGGTCGCCCAGTTTGTACTTCGAGAAGAAGTTCTGGTAGCCCTGGTAGTGGTTAAGGAAGTCTTGGATCTTGTCCTTCAGCTTCTTGGGCGAGGTATAAGGATCCCAGTTTTCGAGGGCGATTTCATGCACATAGTTCATGAGCACCTTCTTAACCCAGTCGAACACACGAACGATAGGATATTCCATCATGGCATCGAGATCGCCGTTGTACAAGGTGTTGTTGTTGAATGCCATGACGCGGCCTTCTGAGAACACCATCGGGACGACATGGTCGTCCATCAGCGAGGCGATTTCCGACTTGAGAAGGTCGAGCTTGACGCCCTTTACGTCGGCCACAGTACCATATTTCTTACCAGCGCGGCCTTGTGAAATCGGCGTGGCTTCGTCGTACATCATACCAGCCAAGGCACCGGCGGGCGAAATGTAGAAAGCCTCTTCATACTGCTCGTCGTAGCTGAGTTTCTCACTCTCGCGGCCAACAAGCCAGTTACAGGCCATGACGACATTTTGCAGAGCGGCATCGCTGTCAACGAAGCCCTTAGTGACTTCTTTCAGGTCTTCGAGCGAGTTCTCGTCATCGAGGGCAGTATCAGTCACGAGAATGGTTCTGTACTTGTGTGCCACCTTGGCCCAACGAAGTAGTTCCACTCTGTCTTTGAACACGCCGCCAGGGATGACAATAAAGCTGTAGCTATCTTTCAAGCTCAAACGGTCGAAGGCGTGCTTCAACAAATCATCCACCTGGTCTTTGAAACTTGACTCGGTATCGGTGATGGCATCTTTAGCCACGTTGATGACTTTAAGCTTCTCCACCTTTTCGCCGCCACTGTTCTTAAAGAACATGTCGAGGGCACGATAGCTGCGCTCCAAATCTTTGGAGGCATCCAGTGCGTCAGTGATGCCTTGGGTGAGCACCTTCAAGTGTTTCTCTTCCTTCTGCTTGCAACTCTCTACCATGTCGGTTGCCGAGCTCTTACCTTCATTAAGGATTTCGAGCCATGCTTTCAGTTCGGTCTTCAAGGCATCGCGCTTTCCCTTCTTGCGACTGTCGCTCAGGAACGAATCCTTGATGGCTTTCTTAGTGGGGTTCATGTCCTCGGCGGCAGGGATGATGCCCTTGATGGCCGAGAAACCTCCGAATCTCTGCAAGAGTTCGGTCACTTCCTTTTTCTGCTGTGCGCCTTGCTGTTGTTGCTGTTGCGCACCGGCTTCGGTAGCTTTCTGTAATTGAGGATCTGCCATAGTTATCTTCTATTTTTTTCGATGATTATTCGTTTTCTTCCAATTCGTTCAGCAAATACTCGAGATAGTCCTTGAGTTCTTCCTTGCTGCCAGCGTCCTTGAGGATGTCACGGAGCTTTTTATTCGATTCAATTTGCTTGCGCACCTTGGCAACGCTGTCCATTTCAGCTTTTTTCTTCGAGAGGAATTCGCTGTTAGCCACGAGATTGCCCTTGCCGCCATTGGCTTCAAAGTCTTTAATCTCGTTGAAATGCAGCGTCTCTGAAACCACACCACCTTCATCATCGGTGAAGTTCACCTCTACGCTGGGTTTGAAGTGGTCGAACACGTCGCCAATGGTCTTGGCGTCCTCAAACAGCTCGGGATCCTCGCCCTGAGCGTCGGAGGTGTATTGGTCGATGAACAAGGTTTTGTTGGTGTCAAGTGCACTTACCTGACTGCCCGATTCTTCATCGGTAGCTTTTGAAATGAAATTTTTCTCTTCCATAGCGATTTTTTTTAATTATTTATTTAGTTACCTTATTGTGTAGTCATTATTCCTCAGGAGCTTCCGTCGTCTGTTTCTCAGTTTCAGGAGCATCAGTAGTTTCTGTAACCTTAGGTGTTTGCTCTGGTTCTTGAGCTGGAGCAGTTTGCGGAGCTTCCTGCTTAATCATGTATTCAGTCTTCACGCCGTTGACGTAAAAGACCACCTTACCGTCTTCCATCTTCACCTCGACGGTGTCGCCAGCCTTGAGTTTGCCACTGATGATCATCTTCGACATCGGGCGGCGCAACTCCTTGCGGATGGTGCCAATGATGGGACGAGCGCCGAATTGCGGGCTGAAGTCCATCATGGCGATGGCTTGTTTGGTGTCGTCGTCGATCTTGAAGCTGATGTTCTGCTCGGTAAGCAGCTTCACCAAACCCTTCAGGTGGATGCTGAAGATACGGGTGACGGTGGCCGGCGTGATGGGCGAGAACGGCACAATCTCAGTCAAACGGCCAAGGAACTCGGGACGGAAGTAGTCCTGCATGATGGTCATCAAGTCGCTATTCTTCGGGACGATACCCTTCTCGAACGAGTCGACGATGAACTTGCTGCCAATATTCGAGGTGAATAAGATCAAGGCGTTGGAGAAGTCGCCCACACGACCAAGGCGGTCGTGCAGCTTACCTTCGTCAAGAATCTGCAGGAATAGGTCGAACACCGACTTGTGGGCCTTTTCGATTTCGTCAAACAGCACCACAGAATAGGGTTTCTGACGGATCTTATTGACCAACAGGCCGCCCTCTTCGTAACCAACATAGCCGGGAGGCGCTCCATACAACAAGGCGACTGAGTGCTCTTCCTTGAACTCCGACATGTCAAAGCGGATAAGTGACGACTCATCCTGGAAGAGGAATTCAGCCAAGGCCTTCGAAAGCTCGGTCTTACCAGTACCTGTGGGTCCGAGGAAGAAGAAGGAGCCCATGGGCTGACCCTTCTTGTTGAGGCCCGAACGTGACTCATAGATGGACTCAAGGATGGTCTTGATAGCATGATCTTGTCCAACCACACGGCGTTTAAGAATCTCCTCTGCGTTGACGAGTTTCTCACGCTCCTTCGACTGCACCTTGCCCAACGGGATGCCCGTTTGCTTGGCCACCACAGCGAAGAGGTCGGAAGCTAGCACTTCGTCGCGTTTCTCGGCGGTGAGGGTCTTCAGTTTGGCGATGACCTTGTCGAGATAGTCGAAGCGTTCTTCCTTAGTGCCAATCTTCAAGAAGTCGGTATCGTCGTCGAGTTGGGCGATGAGCAGTACGCTTACCTTATTTATTAATTCATAGTGTAGCCAATTAAGCTCCACCATGAGTTTCTTATCATCCAGATGCTCAGGATTCTCTTTCAGTTTATTGAGTTTGGCCTCAATATTGGCAACGTCATTGGCTGACACGTCGTTCATGGTCTTAATGAGGGCCATGGTACGGTCGATGAGGTCGAACACCGAGTCAGGCATGGCCTTTTCGGTCATGTAACGCTTGGCCAAACGGATGGCTTCAGTGATGACTTCGTCCTTAATGGTCAAGTTATGGTATTTTTCAAACGTATTGACTGCGCCTTCCACAATGCGGAAGCAGGTATCCATGTCGGGTTCGTCGATCTGCATCTTTTCGAACTTGCGCACCATCTCCTTGTCGGTTTCAACGTTCTTGGTGAAACCGTCGACAGTGGCAGTGCAAACGAGCAACAGGTCACCACGGTTGAGCTCCTGCTTCAGCAGGTCGCCCGTACCATGTAGAGCGCCCATCTTGTCCATCATCTTGTCCAAACCTTCAATGACGAGGATGGCGTTGCCTAGAGCTTTCAGCTCGTTAATGACGCTCTTGAAACGGTCTTCCGTCTCCATGTTGTTCACGGCGCCACTAGCCAGTGCAGCCAAGTCGAGTTCGTATACGATGGAGCCTTGAAGGAAACTTGGCACGTTGCCGCTAAGCAGACGGGCGACAAAGCCGTTAATCAAGGCGGTCTTACCCACGCCCGATTCGCCGATGATCAGCAAGTTGGACTTGGTCTTTCGGCCAAGAATCTCGAAGAATGAAGCAATCTCACGCTCAAAACCGACCACGGGATTTGTTTTCCCGTTAGCTACCAGTTCGTTCTTGTTGATGCAATACTTGCCAAGGGTCTTCTTGGCATTGGCCGATAGTACGGGAGCGGGGGCAGCTGTACCTTCGCCAACTGCAGCTTGAAGATTCAACGCATCGACGACCTCGTTGGCGGTCAAAGGCAAGTTCTTCAGCTGGTTGAAGTTGAAGCCAACACCTGGGGTGGCCAAGGCAGCCAAGACGCAATAGTTGTCGACAGTCTCCAATCCAAACTTGGTACGATAGTCGTCGGCGGTGTCGAATACGGCCTTTGCCTCATCAGTGATGTCGAGATCGCTCACTGGACGCGATGCTTTAGGCGTCATGCCTATCTCGCAGTCGGCCCACTCCACCAAATAGTAATAGTCTTTGTCCAAGTTGCCTTCAATGAAGGGCACCATGCCCATATCCTTATGCAACAAGGCTTTGAAGATATGGCAAGGATAGATGGCATCATTGCCGTTGCTAACGGCATAGTTCTGGGCTATCCTCAACAAGTCTTCAAAAGTAGTGTAAATGCTCTTTTTATTCATATATTAACACATTGTTGGTTGTTTAAATTCAGATTAGAATTATTGAACGTGCAAATATGCAAAAAAAAAACCAATTTGCAATAAGTAAATTTACCTATTTTTCAAAAAAAGTATTAAAAATGCAAAAAAAAGAAATAACAGGAAGGGAAATCTGCTTATACCAAACCGTTCAAAAAAGCATAATTCACCATCTCAGTCGTCGAGTCACATCCAATTTTATTGAAGATTTTGTTTTTGTGTGATTCCACCGTACGCGCACTGATAAAGAGTTCATCGGCAATCTCTTTTGAGGTCTTTCCCAAAGCGCAGAGACGAATGATGTCGAGTTCGCGCTGCGTAAGGCTTTCGCTTTTCGAGAAAGTCGTCCCATCTGAATGAAGATTCTCTGAGTCTGGACCGAAATAGTCCTTACCATCGAATATGGAGGAGATGACCGTGGCCAGGCCTTGTGGGGTGACGTCTTTGCTGACAAAGCCATTGAGCCCGGCTTGAATCATAGCATCAAGTTTAGGGTTGTTGTCCTCCCCCGACACCAACAGCACTTTGATTTTTGGGAAACTCTGTTTGGCCATTTTCAACACATCCATGCCAGTACCATCGGGCAAAAAGTAGTCAAGCAGGATCAAATCGATTTCGTCTGAGTGTTGTTGAAGATAATCTAAGGCCTGAGCTACGTTTTCGGCCTCTGACTTGAGCACACAATCGAGGCCTGAATACGACAAGGCCATGTGTAGCCCGACACGATAGAGCGGATGGTCTTCCACCAATAGGATTCTGATTTTGCCTTTCTGCATCATTGCTTTGGTTTTTTAATGTTAAACCGTATTGTCGTTCCTTCACCTTCAACGCTGTCGATGAGGAGCTGTCCACCATTTTTCACCATCAGCTGACGGCTTACGAAAAGGCCTATGCCTGTGCCACGCTCCCCATAGGTGCCTTTGGTTGGTTTCACCGTTTCATGCATCAACTCCTGCATGCGCTGCTGGCTAATGCCAACTCCACAGTCAACCACTTCTACCCAGACCTGTTTGTCTTCCTCGACAGCCCTCACTGTAATCTCGCCTCCCTCTTTGGAGAACTTGATGGCATTTGTGAGAAGGTTTTGGAAAACAATATTGAACACGTTGACCTTATCATAGCATTGCAGATTGGGCGCGATGTCATAAATCACCACCAAATCCTTGGCTTTCAGTTCTTCTGCATGTGGTTTCACGCCCTCTTCCACGGTTTGCAACAGATTGAACAACGCGGGGGGATTGGCTTCCTTGCCCAACTCGCCATAAATCCAATGAAGAATGGTATAAAGCTTGTCCTTCAACTCATCAGAGCCCTTCTTCAACGCTACCATGTTCTCTTTCAATTCCTCACGACTGAGGCTATCGAAATGTTCGTTAGCCAATTTCAGCACCATGTTCTGCGCCAACACCGAGTTCTTCACGTCGTGAGAAGCCACTGAAAGAATCCGGTTTTGGGTGTCATTGAGCCTAGCTAAAGTCTGATTTTGTTTCTTACTGACCCGAATCAGACGCATCAGAATAACCATGATGACGATGAGCAGTCCTGCAAAAACAAAAAGTATGATGATTTCGGCGGCTTGTGTCCTGTTGTTTTTCTCCTGTATCTCTAGCTGGTGGTCTTTCTCTGCAAGGTCGTATTTCACTTGATAGTCGCGAATAAGGGCTTGCTGGCTCTCATTGAAGATCGAGTCTTTAAGAGCCGTACTCAACTCATAATACTCCAACGCTTTTTTAGCATCAAATTGCCTCGATGCTTCGCAAGCACCCTTATAGGCATTGAGCAGGCACTCGTCGAATTGGCCTTCCTTCGATAAGGCTATGGCTTTCTGGAAATGGACTTCCGAATCCTTGTATTGCCCCTTGACAAGACGAAAATGGCCAAACAAAGTCTCAATCTCAGCTTGAAAGAAAATGTCTTCCTCGGACTCTGCCAAACGAAGAGCTTCCTCAAGCATCGTAAAGGCTTCATCTTCTCGACCAGCAGCAAAATAGGCACGTGCTACCACCATTCTACGTTGAACAACCTTATTTGGTGAGTCGTTGTGATGCATTGAATAATCCAAGGCCTGTTCCGAAAGCGCTACAGCCTTTTCAACCTTCTCCCTGCTACGCTGCCCCTCAATTCGTTCCGATTGCGAAAGATAGATGTCGGCAAGATTGTTCAGGTAGGTCGCCATATCCAGATAGTCGCGGTCGTCTTTCAACTCGCCCATCATGTTGATGCACTTGGCGTTCATGTCTTCTGCCCTATCTAATTCACCCATTGAGGAATAGATGGCAGCCATATTGTTGGTAGTGTAACGTATATTACGCTCATAAAACGGATTGGCTTCCTGTTCGTTCAACTGCATCATAAGCTCATTACAACGGTTGTAACTGTCAATGGCCTCCTCAAGCTGGCCCATACGCTGGTATGCCACTCCTAGCGTGTTGTAACAGCCTGCCATATTGAAAAAGTCTTCTTTCTGGCTGTACTGCTCAATGGCTTTGTTGGTATAACTGATGACCTCCATCATCTCAGAGCGGTCAAAATGCCAAAAGATCAATGTCTTGAGCAATTTGTCGTTCACGACCTCCACCGGAGTATCGTTCGAAAAAACAGCCGAGTCGCCCGCCATAGTCACAATATCGTTGGCCAAACGCACTGCATTTTCGCCACGGCTTGTGAGAAAAGCGTTATACAGGCTATCAATCTCATGCGCCACGACCGAAGCCGTCATCCAAAGGCATCCTATGAGTAAAAGCAGTTTTTTCATCGCCACAAAGATACACAATTATTGGTAATAACGCACCAATCCCTCGGAAGGAGCCTTCAAAACCTTACCCAATGTGAGGCCATAATCGGCCAGCGTTTCTTCCAACACATCGGTGAAATAATAAGCCACCGACCCCACAAAGCCCAACTTCAACGAATGACATTCATCGAAACGAAGGATAAAAGCTTCAACAAAAGCCTTGAAACAATCTCTCACCAGCCCTTGGATATAAGGATGTGACTTATGCTCGCCCGCAAATTCAGCAAACGAGGCAAGGTATTTGGAAGATTGTTCCCCATGATACAAATGCAGGATAAAATCTTTCAACTCCAGATGATATTTAGCTTCGAATTGCCGCATCAAATCCTCTGGCATGAAGCCATAGAAATAAGCCCGCACCACTCTCTTGCCAATGTGCATACCACTGCCTTCGTCGCCAACAAGATAGCCAAGGGAAACGGCCTTATCAACCACCTTCTCTCCATCAAATACACAGGCATTCGACCCCGTTCCCAGAATGCAGGCAATGCCTTTTTCTTGACCCAAAACGGCATGGCAGGCAGCCATGAGGTCATGGGTAACGTGGATGTCGGCATTGGGAAAACGGTTTTGGAACACTTCTTTGATCATCTGGCAATTCTGAATGTTGGCGCAGCCCGTCCCATAATAATGTATCGCTTGTAGAGATGCCGATTTATCGCTTCTCGAAACAGAACAATCATTATTTTGAGACGCGATCAATCGCGTCTCTACAAGATTGATGATGTTTTCAAGGCATCGCCTATCCGTATAATTTGGGTTGAATCCCTCTGTCGTGAAACGCGATTTCACCACATTTCTTTCCATCAGAATCCATTCCATTTTGGTCGATCCAGCATCGATAATGAGCCTCATAGATGCATATTTTTGTGCAAAAATAAGGAAAACTGCGTAAAACCGAATATTTTTAATAGTTTTGCAGCCCATTTGATAATGAATACGGCCCTTCGACCCTTCGATTAAGCTCAGCGGTCGCAGGCTAGACCTCAACTTGTTGAACAAACCAAATAGCAAACAAAGACATGAGAAAATGGCGCATTGAAGACTCCGAGGATCTTTACAACGTTAAAGGCTGGGGAGGTAGTTATTTTTCCATCAATGAAAAGGGCCACATGGTCGTGACACCCAAAGAAGGCTGTGCCTCAGTTGACCTACCCGAACTGGTTGACGAGCTGTCACTTAGGGATGTTTCTGCTCCCATGCTGCTGCGTTTCCCCGACATCCTTGACGACCGCATCAACAAGATTGACTCCTGCTTCAAGGAGGCGGCCAAGGAATACGAGTTCCACGGCCAGAACTTCGTGGTGATGCCCATCAAGGTGAATCAGATGCGTCCTGTGGTCGAAGAGATCGTCAGCCACGGCAAGAAGTGCAACATCGGCCTGGAAGCTGGCTCCAAGCCTGAGCTCCACGCCATCATCGCCCTCGGTACTGATTCCGACTCACTCATCGTCTGCAATGGCTATAAGGATGAGGAATTCATCGAGCTCGCCTTGCTCGCCCAGAAGATGGGTCGTAAAATCATCATCGTCATCGAGAAACTCAATGAACTGAAGATTACGGCCAAAATCGCCCGACGTCTGAAGGTCACGCCCAACTTGGGTGTGCGCATTAAGTTGGCCAGCTCGGGTGCAGGCAAATGGGAAGAGTCGGGTGGCGACGGTAGCAAGTTCGGCCTCACCTCCTCTGAACTCCTCGAAGCCCTCGACTTCCTCGAAGAGCACGACATGAAAGACTGCCTGAAACTGGTACACTACCACATCGGCAGCCAAGTCAGCAAAATCAAGAAAATCAATGTAGCCTTGCGTGAGGCGGCACAGTTCTACGTGCAGCTCTACAAGATGGGCTACCATATCGAATACGTCGACATGGGCGGCGGTCTCGGCGTCGACTACGACGGCACCAGCTCCAGCAGCGCCAGTTCAGTCAACTACAGCATCCAAGAGTACGCCAACAATGCCATCTACACCATCGTGGATGCCTGCGACAAGAACGAATTGCCCCACCCCAACGTCATCTGCGAATCGGGCCGTGCTTTAACAGCGCACCACTCCGTGCTCATCTTCGAGGTGCTGGAAAAGACCTCTCTGCCCGAATGGGACGACAACGAAGAACCTGAAGAAAACGACCACGAACTCATCAAGGAGCTCTACGAGTCGTGGGACGAGCTTACCAAAAACTCTTCTCTTGAGATTTGGCACGATGCCCAAGAAATCCGCGAAGAAGCCCTCAACCTGTTCAGCCTCGGCCTGCTCGACCTCAAATCGCGCGCCAAAATTGAAAGATTGTTCTGGAGCATCGCCCGTGAGGTCAACCACATCGCCAACAGCTTGAAGCGTGTGCCTGAGGACTTCACTTCATTGCCGAAACTCTTGGCTGACAAGTATTTCTGCAACTTCTCACTATTCCAATCGCTGCCCGACCTTTGGGCTATCGACCAGCTCTTCCCTATCATCCCGATTCAAAGATTGGACGAGAACCCGACCCATCTGGCCACCTTACAGGACATCACTTGCGACAGCGACGGCAAAATCACCAACTTCGTCGCAAAGTCGACTCAGCATACCATCCCGCTGCATTCGTTCAGCGACAAGGAGCATTATTATATAGGTGTGTTCCTCGTAGGCGCCTATCAAGAAATCTTGGGTGACCTCCACAACTTGTTTGGTGACACCAACGCCGTGCATGTCTCCGTGGATGAAAAGGGTTACTACATCGACCAAGTCATCGACGGCGAGACCGTTGCCGACGTGCTCGAATACGTACAATACAGCCCGAAGAAACTGGTGCGCACAGTGGAGACCTGGGTCACCAAGTGCGTCAAGGAAGGCAAGATTTCGGTTGAGGAAGGCAAAGAGTTCCTTTCCAACTATCGTTCCGGGTTGTACGGATATACTTATTTGGAGTAGTCTTCTTGACTATGGCTTATGACAATGGCCTATGGCTTCCCCACGTAGGGACTGCCATAGGCCATTTGCCATAGTCATAGGCCAACTTATTCGAACATCTTATCGATGACGTCCTTATACTTAGCGATGAGGACCTTACGCTTGACTTTGAGCGTGGGGGTCAGCAAGCCATTGCCGATGCTCCACTCGTCAGCGAGCAGCACTTGCTTCTTGATCTTTTCAGTCTCGCCCAAACCCTTGTTCAGCTCGTTGACTTCCTTTGCGAAGCGCTTGAGCACCTCAGGATTTTGAATCATCTCCTCGTTGGTCGTATAGGGGATTTTCTCTTCAGTACACCAAGACTTGAGGTCACTGAAACTCGGGATGATGAGGGCGCCAGCGAACTTCTGGTTCTCACCTACCACAAGGATGTTTTCAATCAGCTTGGAGGCGCAGAACTTGGCTTCGATGACATCGGGGTTGATGTACTTGCCGCCCGAAGTCTTAAACAGGCTCTTGATGCGGCCAGTGATTTTCAAGCGGTTGTATTGGTCAAACTCACCCATGTCGCCTGTGTGGAACCAGCCCTCCTCGTCGATAACCTCTTTGGTGAGTTCAGGGTGTTTGTAGTAGCCCATCATCACGTTGTGTCCACGGCAGCAAATCTCACCGTTCTCGGCAATCTTCACCTCGGTGCCAGGTAGCGGTTGACCTACATAGCCCACTTCGCGACCGTGGGGGTTGCGGTTGCTGACGGCGATAACGGGTGAAGTCTCCGTCAGACCATAACCTTCAAACACAGGCATCTTGATGGCCGAGAAGAAACCGGCAATCTTTTGCGAGATGGCAGCAGCACCCGACACGATGATGTCGAAGTGGTCGGCACCGATACCTTCCCTGATTTTGGCGTAAACCAGTTTATCGGCTATACCCAGCTTCCAATCATAGAACCAATGGCGGCTGACAGCGTCGATCTTATAACGCTCGCCAAGGCGCACGGCCCAGAAGAAGATGCGTTTTTTGATGCCCTTCTGTTTCTTGCCCGACTGCAAGATGGCGTCGTAAAAGCGTTCGAGCACACGTGGCACAGCACACATCATCGTGGGATGCACCTCTCGCATGTCGCTGGCGATGGTACCCAAACTCTCGGCATAATAAATGGACATGCCTCGATATTGGTAACAATAGTTCAGCGCACGCTCGTATGCGTGGCATACGGGCAAGAAACTGAAAGCCTTGTTGGAATTGTCACTGATGGTGTAATGGAAATTCGGGAATTGGTTCATCAAGTTGTGGTGCGAGAGCATCACGCCCTTGGGTGTACCTGTAGTTCCCGAAGTATATATGATGGTGGCACACTCCATCTCGTCGACAGAAGCTTTGCGAGCAGCCAGCTCTTCGGCATGTGGATGCTCCTTGCCAAGTTCCAGCAACTGATCGAAATAAGGATATTTCTCACGGTCAACCATGGTGTAGACCAACTTCACGTTGGGTGCGTCGGGCAAAATATTGGTCACTTTGTTCATCACTGAGAGGCCGTCGATGATGACCATCTTGGCATCACAGTCATGAAGGATATAACGGTAGTCATCCTCACTGATAGTAGGATAGACGGGTACAGAGATGGCACCCACCTGGCTGATGGCCATGTCGAGCATGTTCCATTCAGGTCGGTTGGTGAGGATCATCGCCACCTTGTCGCCTTTCTCGATGCCCAATTCAATGAGGGCATAGCTCAGCGTATCGGTGTGTTCCTTATAGGATGTAGAACTATATTTCACCCATTGGCCGTTTTTCTTACCAGCCAAGGCTTCCTGTTGGTTGGGATACTTCTCGACATAGTTGTCAAGAAGGTCAAAAACTCTTTTTATTTCCATATTGTTCTCGTTTCAATATTCGGCAAATATAGGAAAAATCTATATATCCTAATATTTTTTCAACGAAAAACACGTTTTTTATGGTTATTATTCAACAAAGGTGATTCCCCTTGCGGGGAATCTTTTTATGCCTTAAGGCACAGGCACACCAACGCCGCCAACACCATCAGCAAAGGGACAAGTTTGCTGCGGATGTTTTTCTCCTTAAACCCGAAGATGCCGTATATGAACGACACAACAAGGCGCACGCCATAAAGGATGAGCGGGATGAGCACTACCACGGCGGCATCCTGCTTCAAGCCCGTGAGATAGATAACGTCGGCCACGGTGACGAAGACCGCCATGGCCACGATACCCCAACGCCACTCAAATGGCTGTTCCTTTCGTTTGGGCAACCAAATGAAAAGGAACATCAAGGCCATCATGAGAAAGTCGTAAATGGTGTACCAAGCTTGGATGGTGGACGGTGAAATATTCTCCTTGCTGAGCAAGAACTTATCGTAAACGCCACTCAAGGCGACCAAAATCGCCGAGCCCAACAGCATATACACCCATTTGTTCGACTTGAAATGTATGCCCTCCAACTTGCCCGATCGATTCATTAGATAGAACGATACGATGGCCAGCACCACGCCTGTCCATTGCAACCAAGTCAGTTTCTCTTGGAAGATCAAAAACAATAGGATGACCGAAATGGCAGGACGCAACTGGTTGACAGGACCCACCACTGTGATAGGCAAGTGTTTCATGGCCGAATAGCTGAACATCCAAGAAGCCAGGATGAGCGCCGTCTTACCCATGATAAGCAAATGCTGACGCAACGTCAGCGGCTCGATGAAGAGCTTTTGCATGAACTCGCCCTCAAAAACGTATGGTTTGAATTGCGACAGCAGGACAAGGGGCAAAAACATGAGTCCGCTAACCATAGTACTATAAAAAAGCACAGGAATGATTGCATTGTTGACGACGGTCTGTTTCTTGAAGATGTCGTAAAAGCCCAACAATACGGCTGAAATCAAAGATAAGACTACCCACATGATGTGACGGCTTTGAAATCGTAAGATTGGCCGCAAAAGTACGTAATTATTCCTTTGGATACCGCAATTCCAATGTTTTTCTGTAAATTTGCGCCAAAATCAGAGCCTATGGACTGGAACGACCTACTCTCCAACAAACGCTATGCACAGCCGCACAAGAGCCCAGATATCCGCAGCTCTTTCCAACGCGACTATGACCGCATCATCTTCAGCAGTCCCTTCCGCCGTTTGGAAAACAAGACCCAAGTGTTTCCCCTACCGGGCGCACAGATGGTACACAACCGTCTGACCCACAGCCTTGAAGTGGCCAGCGTAGGGCGTTCCATCGCCTGTCGCACTGTGGAACAACTGGCCAAGAAGCACCCCGAGCTGAAAGAGCGCCAATCCGACATCGAGAATATCGTATCCACCGCTTGTCTTGCTCATGACCTTGGTAACCCGCCTTTTGGGCACTCGGGCGAGGACACGATCAGCAGCTTCTTCCGTGACGGCAAAGGCAAGGAGCTGCAAAGCCAGATGCTACCTGAGCAGTGGAGCGACCTCATCGCCTTCGAAGGCAACGCCAACGCCTTCCGCCAGCTGACACATCAGTTCACGGGAAGGCGCGCCGGTGGATTCTCGTTGACCTCGGCCACCTTGGCCACTTTGTTGAAATACCCCTACCCTTCCTTCGACAAAGGCAACCGCAAGAAATACAACGTCTTCTATTCCGAAATTGAGGCTTTCAAAGAGGTTGTCGAAGAATGTGGTATGCCTCGTGTGGATGCCGAACATCTCGTGTATGCCCGTCATCCCCTCTCCTACATGATGGAAGCTGCCGACGACATCTGTTACCTCGTCCTCGACATGGAAGACGCCCACAAACGCGGCATTGTCAGCTCGGAGGAAATCGAACGTTGTTTCCTATCGTTCTTCAACGCCGACCATTCCAAGGACAAGGAGGTGTTCAAACACAAAGAGGTAGTTTACCGCGACGTGACCGATGTCAACGAGCGGATGGCCTTTTTGCGCGCCACCTTAATTAATAAACTCGTCAACTGCGTCAGCGACATCTTTATCAAAAACTACGACACCATCATGGAAGGCCGCTTCGAGAAGAGCCTCATCGCCCACCTGCCCGAGTTCGAGAAAAACGCACTCGACCGATGCCGCGATGCCTCTGTGAGACACATATACCGCCACCCCTCGGTGGTTAAAATCGAGCTGACCGGCTTCAACGTCATCGGCACGCTATTGGAGCAATTCACTGATGCCGTGCTAAACCCCGGCACACCATACAACAAGAAGCTGATCTCACTCGTTCCCGAACAATTCAAGGTGGAGACTGACGACACCTACACCAAACTGCAATCCGTCGTCGACTTCATCTCCAACATGACCGACCTTTACGCTGTGCAACTCTATAAAGACTTGAGAGGAATTGACTGATGAAGAAGACCTTTACCATAGTTTGCCTATTGCTCTGCACAGTGGTTTCATTTGCGCAAGAACCCCTCGTCACAAGAAGCACAAAATCCTATTTGATTGCCAATGGTAACCCCAAAGACGCTGCCTTTCTGAAAGACAAAGCCCATCAAGCCGGTCTGGACCTAGGGCTCATGGTGCTGGCCAACCGCATCCCCACCTCCAGCAAACTCGTGGGTCCTAAACCCTCTAAACACCTGCTGAAACAAGGCCTCCTACATCTGCAACTTCCAATGGACGACAAGCAAAACGAGTTTGCGGTTTACCACTCTGACCTTTTCGACATCCCCACCACCATCAACGTGCTGCAAATCGACGATGAGCTCATTACCTACCGCAGTGTGGAAAAGGTGGGCGACATCCACTTGTTCTACCAATGTGTCCGCGGTGCTTTTGGAACCAAAAGAGTCGCCCATGGCAAAAAAGCTGTTGTCTACAAACTCTGGGACACGCCCGAACGCACCCTCCTCCCCGACCTAGAGACGCAAGACCAGATGGCACAAGCCGAAGCCAAAAAATTAGCCAAAACCGATTATCCTCTTTTGATTTTCAACGACTTGAAGAGCTACGCCTACAACGACCAAGGCGACTTGGCTATAGGCCATTTCCTTGATACCATGCACAAATACAATCCCGACAAGCTCTTGCAGGCCGACCTGCTCACCCCTGCTGCGTGGCCTTATCTGAGCCGTGTCAACGATAACCAACTTTGGAACGAGAACATGCGAAACACCATGGTGGAGACACTGACCGAGAAACAGGAGTTTTACCGCAAGACACAGATGCCGTGGATGATCGGCAACTTCAAGATCCACCTTGCCGACAAAAACAGAAAAGCAACCTCGATGGAGGAACTGGAATGGTTCCTCTCCAAAGCCGCCGCATTTGATGCCGGTTTCGGTCTCGACTTCAGCACCGAAGCTATGCGAAAACACGGCCTGACCCATATCATGCTTAACACCATACGCACATGGGAACACCTTCGTGTATCCCATGCCTTCAGCGAAAAAATGAAGGAAAAACTTAAAGATCCCTATAGCGACTGGCACATCAAGAAAGAAGAAGACTCCACTTTTTTTCTTTATCCCCAACACAACTCACGCCGTTATTTCTGCAATCTCACCGACGACCGATGGGAATGGAACTCCCCATACACAAGCCGCTTCGCGCTCAGCATCTGTGTTGAAGGCAAAGGCAGCATCGACAACTTGGCCTTCCAAACCCCCAACGGAACGCTGTATTTCACTTGTTCCATCAAGGCCGGACAATACCTTATCTATGATTTCGAGGGCAATGCCTGCATCACCGATTTGAACTACAATAAGGTGGCCGATGTAATCGCTCAAGGCGAGTCGGTCTTGAACGAAGGCATCTCCCCGGTTTCGTTCACCTGCGAGGTCAAAATGGAAGAAAGGAAAAAGCCTGACGTGACCATACGCTATTACACACATGGCGAAGCTGAAAAGTTGAAAAAGAAAACCAAATAGCAAAAGGATTGGCTTTTTCATCACCACAAATGATGAATGTTTTGAGAATTAGTATCATTAATTAGGATGAAAAGGTAAGGATTGTCTTTGTATTTTTGCGGTCGGAAACAGAAGCCAAAAATGATTACACTCGACAAATTAAATATCGGTCAATCCGCACGCATCAAGGCCGTGGAAGGCGAAGGCCAACGCCGCCAGCACTTCCTTGACATGGGCCTCATCCCTGATGCTGTCGTCAAACTCGTGAAATTTGCGCCCTTGGGCGACCCTATGGAAATCATGGTGCACGGCTATGCACTAACGCTCCGCAAAGCCGATGCTGCCCTCATTGGAGTTGAACCCAACGACGATGCCCCAACGGAAGAAAATAACAGTGACTCCAGCCTTGACCGCCTCTATATCACATCTTTACATGACCACAACGCCCACCCTGGCTTGGGCGAGGCAGGCATCTACCACGACAAGACCCATGAAACGCCACTTCCAAAAGGCACCAAACTCACTTTCGCCCTTGCCGGACAACAGAACTGTGGCAAGACGACCCTCTTCAACCAACTGACGGGAGCCAACCAACATGTGGGCAACTTCCCCGGTGTCACTGTCGACCGCAAGGACGGCACCATCAAAGGGCATCCTGAAACCTCCGTCACCGACCTGCCGGGCATCTATTCACTATCGCCTTACACCTCCGAGGAAATCGTCTCGCGCGAGTTCATCATGAAAGAGAAGCCCAAGGCTATCATCAACATCGTGGACGCCAACAACATCGAGCGCAACCTTTACCTCACCATGCAGCTCATGGAGTTAGGTATGCCTATGGTACTGGCTCTCAACATGATGGATGAAGTGCGCAACAACGGCGGCAGCATCCTCGTCAACGAGATGGAGCAAATCCTCGGTCTGCCTGTGGTGCCTATCTCGGCGGCCAAGAACGAAGGCATCAACGAGCTCGTTGACCATGCCATACACATCGCAAAATACCAAGAAGCGCCTGTGCGTCAGGACTTTTGCGACAAGGACGACCACGGTGGCGCCGTGCACCGCTGCCTGCACAGCATCATGCACCTCATCGAGGACCATGCCCAGCGTGCCGACATCCCCGTGCGTTTTGCCGCTTCCAAGCTCATCGAAGGCGACACCATCGTCATGGATGCGCTGCAACTCTCACAAAACGAGAAAGAAACCCTAGAACACCTCATCCTCCAGATGGAAGAGGAACGCGGCCTCGACTGCGCCGCAGCCATGGCTGAGATGCGTTTTGCCTTCATCAAAAGGCTCTGCGACAAGACTGTGATGAAGCCCAAGGAAAGCAAGGAATACCAACGCAGCCGCAGCATCGACCGCATTCTGACAGGCAAGTGGACGGCCATCCCCATCTTCATCCTCGTGATGATGGGCATCATCTGGCTCAGCATCGATGCCATAGGCGCACCCTTGCAAGACTGGCTCGACCAAGGCATCTCGTGGCTCGCAGAGGTCACAGGCAACGCTTTGGCCAACTGGGACGTCAGTCCTGCGGTGCAGTCGCTTGTTGTCGACGGCATCTTTGGCGGCGTGGGCAGTGTGCTGAGTTTCGTGCCTATCATCATTCTGCTATTCTTCTTCCTCAGCCTGTTGGAGGACAGCGGATACATGGCGCGCGTGGCCTTCGTCAGCGACAGTTTCTTGCGAAAGCTCGGCCTCACCGGTCACAGCATCGTGCCTATGCTCATTGGTTTTGGCTGCACCGTGCCCGCTGTCATGTCGACGCGCACCTTGCATTCCACCCACGATCGTTGGCGTACCATCCTACTGACACCTTTCATGAGTTGCTCGGCCAAGATCCCAATCTATGCCTTCTTCACCAGCATGTTCTTCCCGCATCACGGAGGGTTGGTGCTGATAGGCTTGTATCTCTTGGGTATCATCGTCGGCATCGTCACTGCGCTGTTCACCAAATGGTTCGGCAACAAAGGCGACGTGGCCCCCTTTGTCATGGAGTTGCCCAACTACCGCCTACCGAGCCTCAAGAACGTGGCGCACCTGCTGTGGGATAAGACCAAGGACTTCCTGCAGCGTGCCTTCACTGTCATTTTCATTGCCTCTTTGGTGATTTGGCTCCTGCAAACCTTCGACTTCCACTTTCAGATGGTCGAGAATGGCGAAGGCAGCATGTTGGCCAGTGTAGCCGGTTGGATTGCTCCCGTCTTCCGTCCTTTGGGCTTGGGTGAATGGCAAATCGTCACCGCCTTGGTGAGCGGTTTCATGGCCAAAGAAAGCGTGGTGGCCACCCTCGAGGTGTTGAATGCCATGCCGTTGTTCACCACCGTCACAAGCATCTCCATGCTAGTCTTCTGCCTGCTCTACACACCATGCGTGGCTGCCATGGCCGCAGTCCGCCGTGAGTTGGGCACCAAATGGATGCTCTTCATCATCCTGTTCCAATGCGTAGTAGCTTGGATTTGTGCATGGTTGGCTTTCCTCATCGCTAATGCCATCATCGCATGAACTGGCCAACTGTCATAGTATTGTTGGTTGTCCTGGCGATGGTCATTCTTGCCATCCGCACCATGCGAATGGGCAAAAGCCAATGCTCTTGTGGCGAAAACGGAAAGAATGTTGAAAACAGCGGCAAATGCGCCTCTTGCGCGGCGGATTGTCCGTTCAAACGATAAATAAACATACTTCATCACACTGATTCTCTGCTATTTATAAAAACAAGTAACTATTCAGAATTAAACTACATTTATTTAAGCTTCTTAGCTGTAAGCTATCAGCCGTCAGCTATCAGCTCGGTAGCACCAAGGCTGACTGCTGATGGCTGACTGCTGACGGCCAATTTTTCCTGCCTTTTCTGTAAACTAATTCTGCTCATCTACTTAGCAACTTTTTTCTACATAATCCAGATGAAAATGGACAGCATTCCTTTTTTATCCATATCTTTGCTCCGCAAATCACAGTTCGTCCATTTTAAGGTAAATGATGAAGAAGTATTATATCTGGCCTTTAGTTTTGGCCTTACTTACATGGGTTCTTGCCTCTTGCGACCAAGAAGTGGAACCTGAACAACCCATCAATGTGCATGGCCAGTATCATGCAGTGTATGTCGCTGATACCAACGACCTGCCTCACACCGACATCAACCTTGACGTGAAAAAGGTCACCGATTCCACGTATCTAGCCCAGATGGCTTTTTACCATTATTACAAAGACAATCTGCTATACTCGGAGGTCACAAATACGTGTGAACCCGTTATCAATAAAGACACAGTCCTCCTCAATTTCGTTATGTCAGAAGGAAAAAACACCGGGACGTCAAAGCCTTTGGATCACAAGCTGAACGTTGTGTTTCTTTACGACAACGATGTCCTTAAGTTGCTTTCTTCTTCCGACAACAACATCCTGCCCGACGACATGCCTTTGTTTCACAAGGCTGTTACACGTGAGGATTCGGCTGCCATCCATTTCGATTCGCGGCTTCCAAGGACAACGATGATTGATGGATTGCATTTCATCAATGGTCCTGTCAAAAGAGTTTGTGCTACTTCATCGACTGGCTTCACCTATTTCGAATATTATTTCGATGAGAAAGGCATTGTGACAGGCCACAAAGACAGCAACGGCAAAACATACGACTACGAAGTGGGCAATCTCGGCGATGGCGGTTATTATTCCTTCCTCAAGCATCAAGGATGGAATGCCGAGTTGTCATACAATAGTGCCAACCAGCTTATTTCAGACAACACAAGGCGTAATCTGATTTCCTATTATTATGACCCTTACGGAAGGATGACAGATGGCTATTACAAGAATTCCAGGACATTCTATTCTTTCGAGCTTCAATTTGATGCACATGGAACCCTTATCGGCATCTGGAATAAGAGTTCGGACAAATATGAAATGAAATACATCGTCCGGGAAACCGACAATTATGGCAATCCACTAGAGCAAAGCATTGATTATTGCAATGGACGTGTCTCCGCACCATACCATTATGAATACGAGTATTACGAATAAACGGATTTTAGCACTCCTATTCAATTAGTCTAGTTTTTAGGACGCACTACCCTTTCAAGATTCTTATTCTTCCACCAGATGGTAATACTTTGGCTGATAGCCTTCCCATTCATCCGTCAGCAATTCAGGATGGAAAAAATGAATGAAATCGGCCAACAATAAATCGGGCTCGCACTGCGACTGCTCGAAATAACCCGTTGATAGGATGTCACAAACGATGATTTGGTGATTCTTGAACGCATCAAACAGTGGATAGACAGGACTTTCTTTCCCCAAGGACTCGTAGGTCATCGGGAAAGGATTGGAGTTGATGACGCGCCAATAGTCGGCATGCTGTGCCTTGGCGAGGATGCTCTCAGCATCCATCGGAACGCTGGCGGTTGATGGATTGTCTTTCCAAATGTAGTCGGCACCGGCATCGGCAAAGAGCTTGGCGATATAACTACGGCCACCCGCCACATACCACTGCCCGTTGAAGGCCAAGTCAGAGAACACTGTGGGACGGTGCTCCACCTCAGCACAAAGCGTTGAGAGGGCATTGTAGCGCTGCTCGATGTCGTCGAACCACGCGTCGGCCTTGTCCTCGCATCCTGCCAAGATGCCTATAACACGGATCCACTCGGCGCGGCCCAAAGGCGTATTCTCCATATAGTCCGCAAACGGAAACAGCACGGCACCCGTGACATTGAGTCCGCCTTGGTTGCCGTCGAAATAAGGCGAATAGAGCAAAGCATCGGGCTGTAGCTGTATCATCCGTTCCACGTCGGCTGCAGCCTCCGTGCCGATGTCGTAGACCTTTCCCTCAGCAAGCAAAGCACGCATGGTGGAGTCTGTGACAAAACGGCCTTCCAGAATACCTTTCACACGTTCGATTTCTCCCAGACGAAGGAAAACAGCCCATTGCGTGGCCGAAAATGAAATCACCGACTTGACAGGAATCATAAGGACACCTTTCACATCTTGATCGACAGGCTTGGTCGTATCCTTGACAAAAGCGAACGAGCCCAAAGACAGTGTGGTGTCCCAAGGGCAAATCACTTCTGCACGATAGCCGTAGTCTTTCTCGTAAACCACAATGTTTCGTGCATAGCGCATCAGATTGTCGCCTGTTTCCTTTTCAAAAGAATCATTGCCTTTAGGAGCACAAGCTGTAAACACGACAAACACTATCGCACACATAAGGTGCAAGATACAATTCATATTTGCACGCAGAATCCGCAGAAAACGCAGAATCCTATCGGCGACATAATTAGTGTCGCTTTGCGCTTCCCATAATTCAGCGCATTCTGCGTGAGACAAATTACAAGCGTGAGGCATCTTATTTTCCATTGATTTCCTCCAAACAGTCTTTACACACGCAATCGCTGTAATGCTCTTTTAAATAAGCTTTCGTGGCGTCGTTCAGTTTCACCTTCACGCACCAGCAGTCAATGGAATGCACGCATTCGAACGTTTTTCCGCAACGGGGACAGGTTTTGGTCATTGTTGATTGTTGAATTGTTGAACTGTTGTCTGTTTTTAGAAAGTTTGGGCGGATTTGCAATCCGCCCAAACAGAGTTGGGGATTTGCGACCCCCTAAAAGAATATCAATTATTTAAACAACATTGCACTGGGAATGATGCCTGCCTCGAATGAGTTCAGCAGCACACCATCGTTGGAATAACGATACACAGTACCATTCATGGAATAGTTCTTTGCATCAGTAACATAGATGTCGCCCGTCCTGGGATCCACGGCCATGTTGTAGTACAGGGTTCCCGACTCGGCGGTGATGCGGAAGGTCTCCGACAAGTCCATGCTAGCCAAGTCGAAGCGACGCACTTCATTATTATAAATCATATAGAACTGATCGCCAGCAAGGTTAGACTTCAAGACCTGCGCCGTGCCGTTGAACTCATAGCGACGTTGGGCCGTCTTCAGCATCGGATCGATTTCCCATAGCGAAGGGTTCTCGCCGTAGTCCATATCCCATGAGCGACCTTCGCAAAGCACCCACACATGGCCGTTCTTATCAACCACCATCGTGTTGGGCTCCTTGCCCACCTCGACATCGGCAACTTTCACGTCGTTGTTGACATCGATGACCTGAACCGTGTTATAGCTGTCGTGCGAGTCAGCATTGATATAGTAGTAGGACCAATTGCTGACATATAGCTCATTGCCTACCTGCACCATCTTTTCGGTGGTATTGCCTGTCTCGACAAAGCCCGCATGGGTCATATCCTCCGGATTGACAATCCAAAGGCCAGAGCCCATCAAGTCGCTGACGTATGCCTTGTTAGGCGCCACAAAGTGCATCTCACGAGGCGAATAGAAATCAGTGAGCTTGAAAGGCTTGGTGGTGTCGCACACCATCGTGTTGGCATTCACCTTATAGATATAGTTGCTGTTATTGACAACGATATACAGTTGTCCGTCAACCAAGGCCATGCTTTGAGCCACATCGCCGAGTGGAGCATTGTTCACCTTGTAGAACAAGTTGTTAACCACCGTGTCGGCCACAGGGTCATAGAACGTCAGCGAGGCGTTGGAGGCCTGATAGTTGCCTTCGTTGAGCAACAACACGCCTGAGCCAACGGTAAAGGTACTTGGATCGACAGGCTGGTCAGGCTTGCAAGAGAACAACAGCGCAGCGACAAAAGCCAACAATAACAGGTTTATTCTTTTCATCACTTATCGAATTTATTGTTTCACAACACGTTTTGTAACGGTCATTCCATCAGCCTTGACGCGAACGAAATAAACACCTTCGTTCAGGTTGTCAAAGTTGATGACTGAGGAATTGGAAGTCAAGACCAACTGGCCAACAAGATTGAATATCTCGACGGCTTGCAGATTTTCGGCGTTCACCGTCAGTCTCTCTTTTACGGGATTGGGATACAAAGCGATAGCAATCGTTTCGTTCTCTTGCACATCGTGGGCAATGTCATGAATCACGCCGACAGCATCGAGGTCCATACCACTGGAGGCGAATCCCGTGGGCCAAGGGTCGTTGATGATATGCCCTTCCGAGTCGTAGGTGGCATATTGAGGGTCGATGTTGCCCACCACGTCGACAATGCGGACATGGGTGATATGGTTTTTGTCGAGCAAGGCATTGTCCTCGACTTCGTCCAAGTCAAACGGAGTTCCATAAAATGCACCGTATTTACTGGCAAAATTATGGAGTTGTTCAGGAACGATGGAACCTGCATTACCCAATTGAGTTTCGGTTTGGACGTATGTAACAGCAGGAAAACGGAAGAAATTCTCGCCATCGGAGCTGACCTCCACGAAACCCAGCTCAAGTGCCCATGTATCTGGATTTTGCGCGTTGGCAAAACCATTCTCGAACACAGCGAAATCAGGGCCTATTCCATTACAAATGGGCGACTCGAAAGTCAAGGTGGCGGTGCCACCGTCACCAAGACTCACCACGTCCATCGTGCCGCCAGGCACGCCCAAGGCTAGCGTTTCTTCGCCAAATGAAGCAAGGCCGTTTTCCGGTTTGTCGATGCGCATTAGGCCACGTTCCACTGTGCAGCCCGTAGCCCAAGCCACGAAAGCCGAAGAGTCGGCATGCATGGCTGTGGTGCCGGGTTTGTCTTGCGCAGGCGCAAACTGTGCCCACAACGAAACCGGCACCATAGCCAACAGCAATATGGAGAGTCTCTTTATCATTTCACCACAAGTTTCGCAGGCCACCGTTCAGCATCTCGGTGCTGATGCGGACTTGTTCGCCAGCCATGACGTCGGCGCTCACAGTGCTGACCATGCGGCCTTGCATGTCATACACCGAAATCGTGGTCATGCCTGCGTTTTCAACGGTCACGAAAGCCTCGTTGACGGCAGGATTGGGATAGATAATCAGGCTGCTCAGAGCATTTTCATTCACAGCGGTGTGCGGGTCGGTAGCAGGAAGAATCTCAGTCGTCCAAGAAATGGTGGTCCAGTCGTCGGACATGATGCCGCAAGCAACGCCACCAATCTTCACGAAATCGTTGTTGTGAATCGGTTCTTCAGCCATCATGTTCATACCCATCAAGCCATTCACGCTGTGCATGGGAACATCATAATCGGGATCGCCCCATTGGGCATCAGGATTCGGGCACATGGTCAGATTGTATTCATCATCCACATAGGTGATGTTGGTGGGAGCGGTACCAACAACAGTCAGACGCTCGTCGGCAGCTGCAATATCAGTAAGAGCTTGGAAAACAGTGGCATCGCCATCGAAACGGTAACCCCATGCCAGAGCGGTTTCAGTGTAGCTGCACCAGCTGAGGGCAATCACGACCTCGTTTTCGCCTTCGCCAATCCAATATTTAATCTCGTCAGCGGTGATTGTGGCATCAACAACCTCTCCACCTGCATTCGGGTCGGTAGCGGGAATAATCTCAGTAGTCCAAGAAATGGTGGTCCAGTCGGGGGACATGATGCCGCAAGCAACACCACCAATCTTCACGAAATCGTTGTTGTGAATCGGTTCTTCAGCCATCATGTTTTGGCCCATCAAGCCATTCACGCTGTGCATGGGAACGTCATAATCGGGATCGCCCCATTGGGCATCAGGATTAGGGCACATGGTCAGGTTGTATTCATCATCCACGTAGGTGATGTTGGTGGGTGCTGAACCGATGACCGTCAGGCGCTCGTCGGCAGCAGCGATATCAGTAAGAGCTTGGAAAACAGTGGCATCGCCATCAAAACGGTAGCCCCATGCCAAAGCAGTTTCAGTATAGCTGCACCAGCTGAGTGCAACCACAACCTCATTTTCGCCCTCGCCAATCCAATATTGGATGTCGGCAGGATCGATAGTGGCATCTTGTTGTGCACACAAATTGGTCGTAAACAGACCGAAGATTCCCATAAGGAATGCTAAAGTAAAGATTTTACGCATAATAATATAATTTTAGGTTTGACATTCAATCCATTACATCCTTATTTATAAGGAAAGCCAGCTCTTGTCCCGAAAGCTTCGTTTCAGCGACAAGCGGCAGGTCTTCTGACTTACTCCTTTGGTCTGGCCACCTTCCCGAAAGACTAGGTTTTCAGTGGCATATAGGCCAGCGTGAAGAGCTTACAGCAGCGGGAACTGTCCGGGATTTTCACCCGATTCCCTATTGAGCCTTTCGGCACCGCTTATCGGCGGCAAAGATACAGCATTTTCCGAAAAAGCGTACAGAAAACGAGAAAAAGTTTCTATATTTGCAGCGGAAACAATAATCTAGAAAACTACCAATAATGAAAAGACTATCATTAATAATTCCCATTCTGTTGATGGCAATGGGATTGCTACACGCACAAGATGTCTATTTCTCCGGAAACCATAATGGGACGGGAAAGATATGGAAAAACGACTCGATAGTCCATACTATCTCCGATTCCTTGAACGTAACATTGAATGCCTTGCAAGTCAAACCTGACGGAACCGTCTACTCCGCAGGCTGCATCTCTGATATGGAACAATCCATAGGACGCCTCTGGGAGAACGAAAGTGTATTGTT
Organism: uncultured Bacteroidia bacterium; assembly: GCA_902767725.1. Taxonomy (GTDB): domain Bacteria; phylum Bacteroidota; class Bacteroidia; order Bacteroidales; family F082; genus Limimorpha. The sequence goes on from CACXIM010000014.1 coordinate 25,713, forward strand.
TACGGTAGGTGAACATGCTTTTATCAACAACTTGATGCTCAACGGAAACGATTGGACCGCTACTGGAATCGAACAAAACGAATGGGGCATTAACAAAGGTGTCGTTTGGAACAACGGTGACATCCTCTATGCCTTTAACGACAGCATCGTGCCTAACGAAATCTACGCCATGTATATTGACACGATCAACGGCGACATCTATACTGGTGGCGCGACAGACTCGATCGGAACAGCCATTGTGTGGAAAAACGACACGGTGTTTTGGGAGGCCGACCTCTTCTCCACGGCATGCTGCCTCTACCATGACGGCACCAACCTCTACGTGGGTGGATACTATTATTTGGAAGGGCTGCTGATGGCCACCCTTTGGGAGAACGGAGAAATCCTCTATTCCTTTGGCGACAGTCTTACCTCTGTTTTCCAAGCCATTGACATCTATGACGGCGACATCTACACTGCTGGCTATGCCGAAGACTCTGTCTTCGTATGGAAAAATGGCGAAGTACTCTATTCGCATCCCTACGATGAATTTGGTAGTATCTTAGCCTTGATTGTCAACGAATACGGTGTTTATTATGCTGGCCATATTGATCAAGAGGGCATGGTATGGAAAGATGGCGAAATCCTTTACCAACCAGAGGACTGCGACGAGATCACTGCACTTGTCGTGATGCCCACTGAGCCCCTGCCTTCTTTTACCCTCACCGTCGAGGTCGACAGCATCGGAGGAGGCACCGTCACGGGAGGAGGCACCTACTATTATGGCGACACGGCCACCATTGAGGCCATCCCTGACATGGGTTGTGAGTTCCTTTTCTGGAACGACGGCATCGTCACCAACCCGCGTGATATCATCATCACCCAAGACACCACCTTCGTCGCCCATTTCAACCATTTCAATTACACCATCGAGACCGCTGTCGTTCCGCTCAACTCGGGCATAGTCACTGGGGGCGGCAGCTATCCATACGGCGACACCATCACCCTTGAGGCCGTCGCCAATCCCGGTTACATCTTCGAAAGATGGACCGACAGTGTCACCGACAATCCTCGTGAAGTCATCGTCACCCAAGACAGCGTTTTCATCGCCATGTTCAGCCTTCGCCAATACACCATCACCGTCGAAAGCGACAACCCCGAATGGGGCTCTGTGACAGGAGGTGGCACTTTCTACTACGGCGACACCATCCAGATTGAGGCCATTGCCAACTACGGCTACACGTTTTCCTTCTGGACCGATGAGGGCGACGGCAGCTATGAAAACCCGCGAACCATCATCGTCACCGAAGACCAGACCTTCATCGCGCACTTCGGCATACAGCAATGCGTCATCCAGACCGGTGTCGTCCCTGAAGGTGCAGGAACCGTAACTGGGGCTGGAGGGTATCTTTATGGAGACACCATCACCTTGACAGCCCAAAGCAATTTTGGCTACGTCTTCAACCATTGGGATGACGGCGTGACCGACAACCCAAGAACCATCATCGTTGAAGGCGATGCCACCTATATCGCCATCTTCACGCCGCAGCAGTTCGAAATCACCACAGAATGTGACCCCGTGGAAGGCGGCACGGTGAGCGGTGCAGGAACATACGACTACGGCAGCATCATCACCCTGACTGCCACGCCCAATGAATACTACGCCTTCCTATGCTGGAGCGACGGCATTGCTGCCAACCCACGCAACGTCACCGTGACCGGCAATGCGAACTACAAAGCCATGTTCCATCTCAATGGCACACCGCAATACACCATCACTGTGGTGGCTAACGATACGTTGTTAGGCACCGTTACTGGCGGCGGCACCTTTGACCAAGGCACCACCATCGAAATCAGTGCCACGCCTAATGGTGGCGCCCGCTTCATGAGCTGGGACGACGGCAATACCGACAACCCGCGCAGCATCGAAGTCACGCAAAACATGACTTTCATGGCTATATTTGCTGAAATCCCTGTTTTCACCATCACCGTAAGGCCCGATAATCAACTTCTTGGCTCTACCTACGGTAGTGGCACATATATGCTCAACCAAGTCGTCACCATCGGTGCCACGCCCATCAATGGCTACTATTTCTCTGGTTGGCAGGACGGCGACATGAACAATCCACGCACCATCGTCGTTACAGGCAACGCCGTATACATTGCCTCGTTTACACAAAACCCAGTGCAGACCTACACCGTTAGCGTACTTTACGACGAAGCCCAAGGCTTCATCCTCGGCACTGGTACCTACGCCGAAGGCAGCATAGCCACCATCGCCGCCATACCCGCCGATGGCTTCTGCTTCAAGAGATGGGACGACGGCACTACCGACAATCCCAAAGAAATCCTAGTCGACCACGACATCGTTCTGGCGGCATTCTTTGAATTCACCAGCGTTGACGAGAACGGCTTCGAGACCATTAGCCTCTACCCCAACCCCGCCAACGACAAGATCCACATTGAAGGGCTGGAGGGCGAACATGAAGTCCAGATCTACAACGCCTTCGGCATGTTAGTCTTGACGACGGACATAGATGGTGCCGGTGAAATCAACATCGAAAAGCTGAACGCAGGCATCTACTTCATCCGCATCAACGGTCATGCCGTGAGATTCATTAAAGAATGAACCAACAACAACCATAAAAAGGTGAGCCTCACATGAGACTCACCTTTTTTGTGTCTTTTTAGAGACGTCATTATTACTTGGTAATCACGAGCTTCAGCGTCTCGCTGCCCGACTCCGACACGGCATTGATGAAATACACGCCCTCGCTCAGCGTATTGAGGTAACGCTCAAACGAAGTGTGATTCAGACCGTTGAAGCTATAGGCATACAGTTTGCGGCCCATGATGTCGAAAACCGTCAGTTCTGCCTTGTGGGCATCATTCAAAGCCACGTGCACCTCACCATGGGAGGGATTGGGATACACAGTAATCAATTCTTTGCCTGAAACAGAATCCTCCACATTCAACAGTTCCAAAGCCTGTGAAAAATCAGGGATGCCGTAGCCATATTTGCTATCGGGATGGTCGGCGCGATTACCACAAGCACGGATGACATCGCAAATCTCTTGCACCGAAGCGTAAGGACGTGCTTGACGCAGACATGCCACAGCACCAGCGAAAACCGGGGTAGCAAACGAGGTGCCATTACCATTATAGTAAGGCCACCAGCCTCCATAACCCGATGCCACGTAGGTGCCTTCTCCCATGGCCATCACATCAGGTTTGATACGGCCATCGTAGGTCGGCCCCACCGAACTGAACGAAGCGCGATTGCCGTTGGCATCGACAGCGCCAACAGTCAAGATATGCTCGGCATCGCCAGGGATGCCCAAGGTGCAATTGCCATCGCCTTCGTTGCCCGCGGCATTCATGCAGATCATGCCACGAGAGGCAGCAATCTCGCATCCAATCGACATCGGAGCGGTTTTGCCGTCATAATGCTCGAAAGGATGGTCCCATTGGCTCATGTCAAAAGTGATGTAACCCAACGAGGTGGAGCACACATCCACACCTAAGCTGTCAGCATATTCGGCGCCCGACACCCAGTTGTATTCCTCGATAATATTCTCACTATCACCATCTTCAGTATGAATGAGGTAATAGGAGGCCTTGGGAGCTGTTCCCACCATCTCGTTGGGGTCGTAGGCAGCCATGGTGCTCAGGCATGAAGTGCCATGCGTGCTCTGCGTATAAACCGAGTTAGAGCCATACACGAAGTCACGAGTGCCCAACAGGCGGCCTTCTTCACGCATATTGTCGAAGCATGATGCTTCTTCAGTGCCTATGAACCCGCCATCGAGGACAGCCACGACGACGCCCGTGCCGTCGAAACCCATCTCGTGCAACACGTCGACATTCAGCTGCTTCACCTGGGTCTCCGCACCACCGTAATAACCACGCATACGGCTACTAGGAGCCACTGGCTTCATCTCATTGGCCATCCAACGCTCTTTCATTTCCTGTGCCTTGGGGTCGTTAGGGCAATTGCGCACCACTTCCACAAAAGCAAGAGCATTGATAGCCTCAATCACAGCGGGGTTGGTGACGTGCACCGAAACGCCATTCAACCATTTCGAGGGGTTGAGCAGCTCGGCACCGCAATCAGCCACGGCTTGAAGGTATTGCGGGTTGACAGGGATGTCGTACGGATCAATGGCGATGCCCAGATTGGCACGACGCTGCAAAGCCCTTGGACTCAGATAAGCCTCAGGGTTGTCGATAGAATAAGGTGAGTTGTTCTTGTCGGTAAACTGTACCCAGTAGATGTTAGATGCGACCTGCGCTTGGGCAAACATCGTGACCGTAAGAAACATTAGTAAAAAAGATAGCTTTCTCATTGTTATTGGATTTAGATTATGAACTTAATAAATAGGTGACAAAAGCCGGGCAAAAATAACGATTTTTCCCAACACCAAACACAGTTTCATACAAAATGCCTACTTTTGCCAAAAATTCAAAAAACAGAATATGCGCATCGACATCATAGCCGTTTTCCCCGAAATGTTTGAGGGGCCTTTCACCGAGTCCATCATCAAACGCGCTGTAAACAAGGGCATTGTGGAGATTGGGTTGCATAACCTCCGTGACTACAGCACCGACAAGCACCACAAGGTGGACGACTACTCATTTGCCGCTGGAGCGGGCATGGTGATGATGATCGAGCCTGTCGACAACTGCATCAGCCACTTGAAGAGCCAAAGAAACTACGACGAGGTCATTTACATGAGCCCCGACGGTGAGCTTTTGGACCAGCCTTTGTGCAACCAACTCTCGATGAAAGAGAACATCATCATCCTTTGTGGACACTACAAAGGCATCGACGAACGCATTCGTGAACACCTGATTACCAAAGAGATAAGCATAGGAAACTATGTTTTATCGGGTGGTGAGTTAGGTGCGGCCGTCTTGGTCGACAGCTTGGTGCGCCTCATCCCAGGGGCCTTGGGCGACGAGACCTCTGCCCTCTCCGACTCGTTCCAGGACGGCTTGGTGTCGCCTCCGGTATACACGCGTCCCAGAAACTACAAAGGCTGGGAAGTTCCCGAGGTGCTTTTGTCGGGCAACGACAAGCTCATCAATGATTGGCGTTTAGAGCAGGCCATCGAGCGCACCAAGATGCGGAGACCTGAGATGTACGAAATTTTCAAAAAAAGCTAAGATTCTGCGCTACATATTGGATTTTTTTGTATTTTTGCACCCACTTTTTGGAGAAAAATATACAAAAATATATAAAAATGAGCAAGAACGCATTAATTCAATTCGTTGAAGATCAAATCGTTGTAAAAGATTTTCCGAAGTTCAAGACAGGCGACACCATTACGGTGACCTACAAGATTGTTGAAGGACAAAAAGAGCGTCTGCAGAAGTTCCAGGGCATCGTCCTGAAGCGCAGCGGCCAAGGCAAGGTTGGTACATTCACCATCCGCAAGATTTCGAACAACGTTGGCGTGGAAAGATGTTTCCCCATTGCCTCCCCGATGATTGAGAACATCGAGGTGAACAAGAAGGGCGCTGTCCGCAAGTCACGCATCTACTATCTGCGCGGCCTCCGCGGCAAGAAAGCCCGTATCAAGGAGCTCAAGGACTAATACCTTCAGCCACAACGAAAAAAGAAAGCTCCGAGCGTTTGCTCGGAGCTTTCTTTTGTTATTATTATTCCTCTTCTTTTTTCTTCCGTTCCAGTGGATTTGCAATCCCCTATGTTAACACTGGCTCTCAAGGCCGGCGGATTGCAAATCCGCCTGAACTGGCATCATGGTATCCACTGCCGAGCAATGGTGCTGTCCGGCTTGTAGTCAAACGGGTGGAAATAGAAATAGTCATCCTCTCCTTCTTTTTTAATACAAGTGTCGTTCACTATCTCGAAGGTGTGCAGGATTGACACCCCCGAACCCATGGCCGGCCAGAACCATTTTGACCATTTGAGGGTGTCGCCTTCCACTACAAAAACTCCCCAAGCAGTCTGACTACTGAAATCATTATGACCTTGATGGGTGATGCTATCCACAGTAACCTCATCAGGGACGGTCGTTTGAACTGTTGCAGCTCTTAGAAAAGTGCCGTCACGATACATAAAATACAGGTTCATACAGTCCGGCTTCCAGTCATACTGCGAGTAGTGGATATTATACCAAAACCCATCAGTCCGAAGTTCATCACCGTCATAAGGAGTTCTTTCGAAATGCAATGGCTCATACTTGTTGCAACCTGCCAGTAATAATGACAAGAGCAGCACCAAACATGTCTTTTTCATAATGCTATAGATTTAAGGTTCACCATAGTGTGTCCCCGTTCCAGCGGATTTGCAATCCGCTGGTGCTGAGTATGGGGATTTGCAATCCCCTTATTTATTGTGCCTTTCATGGCGTTAGACTGTTGTTTCGGTGGCAAAGAAAATGATTATCATTCCTCCTCTTTCTTCTTCCGTTTAAATATCTTAGTTCGTAACATAAATACCGTCAACGCAGCCCAAAAGACCACCAAAATGCCCAAAGTGATAAAGGTAGCCTTGGGGCTCTGCGGGGCATAGCCCACCAAAAGCAGCACAGGGAAGCCCAAGACGATGGCCGAAAGGGTCTGCAGCACGAGGTTGTTGGCGGCAGGGGTCTCAAACTTCGGGTCAATCTCGCGCAACAGAATCATACCATTACTGGCCGTACCCGTCAGCATACCAAACATGGAGAAGAAGCCCTCGTACTTGTAATTGGGATAAAGGTGTTTCGAAATGATCAGCACATAAATGAAAGTGACTGCGGCACCCAAAGTGCAGATGATGATGAAAGGCAAGATGAACGATCCAAAATTCTCCAAGCTGATAGCGGCAGTACCCGCAACAATCATGACATCGAAACAGAAACCGCTGATGCGATTGAGCATATAGTTGTTGATATACTCGCGGCTCATCAGCTTGGCCTTCTTGAAACGGCCCAAGAGCCACTTGAAGAAAATGCCGAACAGCGTGCCCGTCAGGAAGTTGAAGCCCCAAAGCATAGGTTTCAAGGTGTTAGTGCCAAAATTGCCCAAATCCATCCCTTGAATCCAATTGGTGAACAGGAAGACGAGGAAATAGACAAACAGCACCATACAAATCTGCACCGAGAGCTTGTCGATGGACTCTGCATCGGGAATCTCGCCCTTGCTTTCGTAATCCTCCAGCTTGTTCACCTGGGCCTCGGCAAGCTTCTTTCTCGAAAGCAAGCCCTTGCGACGCAAGATGTTCATATAGATGACACCGACAACGCTACCCACGATGAAGCCGGTGGCAGCGATGGACAAGCCAAAGTCAGCCCCCGAGAAAGAAATGCCTTGTTTATCGGCCCAAGTCGTGAAAATCTTTCCGAAATTTAATGCCTGTCCCGGTCCTTGGCCGTAGCCCATGGGCAGCAACAAACCCGCTGCATAAAACAGCTTTCCGCCCAGATAGAAAAACAGGATGGATACGATGAGACCCACAATGCCTTGAATGACGTATGTGGAGGCCGTCAAAGCACCCGTCTCAATCACCTTCATCGGCGTGGACTTCGATTCTATCTTGTTGTTCTTCAATGCCAAGGCCACAAAACCCAAGCCCAAGGCATGATAGGTCACAACCTCCATCACAGGCTTGTTGATGAGTTCCTTGCACCCAGGAATCGCCTTAAAAATCAAGAGCAACAAACCGCCGATCAAAGCCGAAGGAATCAGGCTCTTACGCAAGAAGGGAATCTTGGTTCTCAACACATTACCGAACAACAAGGCCGTTGCCAAAATGCAGAATTGCACCAGCCAATTCCAAGCTATCGGCTGGTCGAAGGTCATTACAGAAGCGTCTAAAAGTGTCATATTTCTGTGTTTGAATTAGTCCGCAAACGTACTAATTTTTTTCATACAAAACAAATTCTTAATTTTGCAGCATGAAAAAAGCGTTTGAACTGTTCTTCTCTTTCTTCAAGATTGGAGCCTTTACCCTGGGTGGCGGCTATGCCATGCTGTCGATGGTGGAGAAGGCCGTCGTCGACCAAAAGAAGTGGATTCCCAACGATGAGTTTTGGGACATGATTGCAGTGGTTCAGTCGCTTCCCGGTGTCTTCGCCGTCAACACGGCTTTGTACGTCGGACATCGCGTGGCCGGCACGAAAGGCGCCTTTGCCGCCATGTTGGGTGCCATCATCCCTTCCATTACCATCATCCTGCTTTTGGCCACGGTGTTTCGCGAGTACCGCGACCAACCCGTGGTGGAACGCATCTTCAAAGGCATACGTCCCTGCGTGGTGGCCCTCATCCTCGCCCCTTCCCTGCGCATGATCAAGTCGGCCAAGGTGACTTGGAAGACCGCCATCATCCCCATCGCCACGGTGTTCCTCATCTGGTGGTGTAAGATTTCGCCCGCATACGTCATTCTTGTCGCCATCGCGGGAAGCATCATCTATGCACTTATTATCAGGCGCAAGACACGAGACGCGGGAGGTAATCCCCCCGACCCTATTTCAAGGGGGAGCCGTCCCGCGTCTCGTGTCTCGAAGTCCCAAAGTCAAAAAGATAAGGAGGCCAAGCCATGATCTACCTGCAGCTGCTTTGGGTCTTCGTAAAAATCGGCGTACTGGGATTTGGCGGCGGCTATGCCATGCTCTCGCTCATCCAGCATGAGGTGGTCGACCACTACGCCTGGATGAGCACCACCGACTTTGCCGACATGGTGGCCATCTCGCAGATGACACCAGGTCCCATCTCCATCAACTTGGCGACCTATGTGGGCTACACCACAGCGGGCTTCGGTGGCTCGTTGTTGGCTTCGTTTGCACTCTGCCTGCCTTCCATCATTATGGTGTACTTCATCTTGAAATTGTTCATGAGCAAGAAGAACAATGCACTGATGACCAACACCTTGAAAGGCTTGAAGCCTGCCATTGCCGGACTCATCTTCGCCGCCGGTCTCTCCATGATGAACACCCAGAACTTCGTTGACTTTGGTCGCGGACAATACAACATCAGCGTCATCATCTGCGTGCTGGCGTTCGTTGCCTCGTATTTCTTCAAGGCCAATCCGATACTTCTCATCGTGCTTTCAGGCGTGGTGGGATTTTTCGCGTATTAAAAGCAGTGAGTACTGATACTGAAAAGCAAACCGTCATTGCGGACTTGATCCGCAATCTCCCAAGCGAAACGAGTACGTCTCCGCACTTGGGAGATGGCGGATGTAGCTCCGCCATGACAGAAAAGGCTATCTAACACTTCCAATGAAATAGTAAAAAACCACACAAATATGAAACAAAACATTATCACCATCATTATCCTCCTTTGGGCAGGCTCTACTTTCGCCCAACATGCCCTCACCTATCAAAGCTATGCCAAAGGCGTTGCTGAGCAAGACACTACCACCATTCAGGTCATCGAAAATGCGAAATGCCTGAAAATCAAAAATGTCGAAAAGTCTTCGTCCAACCCCGTTCCTGGATATGCCGAGAGCAATACCTACGTGGATTATGTCCTTGATTCCGTCTACACCATTTTGGACTATGGCGACGGAAAGTTCTACAGCTCCTATTCATTGACCGATAACGATGTGGTTTTCAGTGAAGAAGGCAAGGAAAAACTATTGGGTTACGATTGCAAGAAATACAAGACTAGCATCAATTCCAACACCATCGAGGTGTGGATGACGGAAAGCCTCGGTTTCGAGGCCACCCCAATGCCTGGTCTCGGCCGGCTGAAAGGCGTGATGGTACGTTGCATGAGAAACGGTTCCTATATCACTGACTTGACTGTAGTTAAAGACCAAAAGTATGCTCTCGTCGACCTCATTCCTGACTACAAAGGCCAACATAAGACCTCCCGAGAGTTGGGTCAATTGCGCAAAGACAAACTCGTCATGCGCATCCCTGTGTTCGAGGACGAGCAAATCAATTTTGCGGACTATGCGCCTTTTGATGGTGAAATACCTTACGACACCACCATTCATTTCAGTCATGGAACGCTGATTGTCAAACGGATGAAGTTGCCGGAATTGCCTGAGCATTACCAAATCTTTGCCGAAATCCATCAACAAAGCAATGGCGATGCCTACGACCGCTCTGCCTCCGTATTTGTCATCCCCACAGAAAAGACTATGAGTTTCAAGGATGGCTTGACAAAAGGCATCGAGGCTTTGCCTACTCTTGTCGGCAAGGATGGCAAGGAATACCAAGGCATCAAGGCGGAGAAAGACTATCTGCCGCCTGTTGAGTTGGTGCGGTTTTTCACCTCGTTTGGCGCTGGCCATTTCAACGACAAGGTACAGATCGACGGTTTGGATTGGGCTGACGAGAATTACTACAAGATGGAAGTCAGTGAGTTGCGCGACCGTTTGCGCGGCGATATGCTCATCGGGGCTTTTATCGGCAACTACGACAAGGGCGGACACAAGATTTCGCTCGACCTCCTCGCCTATCCCAGCGACTACGAATGGAAAGACAAACCTTTGAAACAACACTCCATTCCGCTGTTCAACACCTGCAATGTACTGGAAATGTCGGGACAAAACTATGGCCGATTGTTTGCCACCGATAGTCTTGAAATCGAGTTTGAGATTCCTGAAGGTGCTGAACACGTGAGGCTGCGTTACATCAGCACGGGTCATGGCGGTTGGGACAACGGAGACGAGTTCAATCCCAAGGAAAATGCCATCTACATCGATGGCGTGAAAATGTTCACCCATACTCCTTGGCGTTGCGACTGTGCCACCTATCGTGAACAAAACCCCGTGTCGGGCAACTTCTGGAACGGAATTTCCTCCTCCGACTACTCACGCTCGGGCTGGTGCCCTGGCACGGCTACCAATCCCGTATATTTTGACCTAAGCGGCTTAAAGCCAGGGAAGCACACAATTCGCATCGCCATCCCACAAGGCAAGGACGAAGGGGAATCGTTCAGCCATTGGATGGTTTCGGGAGTGGTATTGTTCGAGAAGATAGACAAAAAAGACAAAAAGGACTAGCAAAGAAGCATCGTGTCAACCGTCACCATCGCCGCCAAAGCCTCCACTAAAACTACAGCACGAGGCAAGGCACAAACATCGTGTCGTCCCTCAATAGCGATTTGGCAAGTCTCCCCTGCCCGATTCACGGTTTGCTGAGGTTTCGCGATGCTCGGTATCGGCTTGAAGGCCACACGGAAAACAATGTCATTGCCATTGGTGATACCACCTTGTATGCCACCGGAATGGTTAGTCGCAGTGGTGATTTTGCCATCCATATTAATAAAGGTGTCGTTGGCCTCGGAGCCTTTCATCTTTACCACAGCAAAGCCGTCGCCGACCTCGAAGCCCTTCACTGCAGGCAGGCTGAACATGGCATGAGCCAACTCTGCCGAGAACTTGCCGAACATCGGTTCACCCAAACCTGCAGGGACACCTTTGATACAGCATTCAACGATGCCACCCACCGTATCGCCCTCTTTTCTGGCCTGTTCAGCGTCGCCCATCTCAGTAACTTTGGCAATGATTTGAATACCCTTCTCCTTCAAAACCTGTTTGGCGATGGCACCTGCCACTACAATAGACAAGGTCGTCCGTGCCGAAGCCCTGCCACCACCACGCCAGTCACGGATACCATATTTCTGCTCGTAGGTGAAATCGGCATGCGAGGGACGATAGATGTCTCTCAAAGGCTCGTAATCCTCTAGTTTGTAGTCCTCATTGCGCACCATAAAAGCGATTGGCGTACCCAAAGTGACGCCATCAAGCAAGCCAGAGAGCCACTCGATTTGGTCTGTTTCTTTGCGTTGCGATGCTGTTGAAGATTGCGCTGTCTTGCGCCTAAGTAATTCGCTGTCAATGAAATCGAAATCCAGTTTCAATTGTGAGGGGCAACCATCGATGACACCACCGATGGCCGTGCCGTGCGACTCGCCAAAGGTGGTGAGTCTGAAGATGTGACCAAGAGTATTCATGAGGCAAAAATACAAAAATCGACAGAATTTTGTATTTTTGCAGCCGCAATGGACAAAAAGAGCACAAATAGCAACATCAAGATAAAGAACAAACGCGCCACGTTCGAGTATTTCCTCGTGGAGACGCTGACGGCAGGCATCGTACTGACGGGGACGGAAATCAAGTCTATCCGTGGCGGCAAGGCTAGTTTGGCGGATTCGTATTGCAGCTTCAAAGGCAATGAACTATTCGTCATCGGCATGCACATCGCCGAATACGCGCAAGGCACCTACAACAACCACGACCCCAAGCGTGACCGCAAACTACTGCTCAATGCCCGCGAACTGCGCAAGCTGAAAAACAAAGTGCAGGAAAAAGGCTTCACCATCGTGCCCGTCGTGCTGTTCATCAATGAGAACGGATTGGCCAAGTTGGACATTGCCTTAGCCCGAGGCAAACACTTCTACGACAAACGCGAGAGCTTGAAGACCAAGGACTCGAAGCGGGAGTTGGAAAGGATGGAGAGGTACTAATTGACAATTAACAATTGATAATTGATAATTGACAATTAGCAGTTTAAAGTGAATTAGAAGGAGAAACAATAGCCGACGCGCAAGGAGATGGGCGAAGCGTATGGCGTGTCAATCCCTCCTGTCGAGAATGCAGACCAACTCAGGTTGTAAAGCACCATGTAATACACAAAACTACCCGAGTAGGAATATTGACGGTATCCTGCACCCACAAATAAGCTATTGAACCATTTACTTCCCGTCGTAGTATGGTTCCAACGCGAAAATCCATACATCATCTCATCCTCAACATGAACGAACAAGCCCTTGTAAACCTGACAGTTGGTATAGGGTGCCACACCAAAATAATGCGCGTAGGAACTGCCATAATAACGGTCGAAATCACACGATAGGTTATAGATGCCACGCACACCCACTTCCCAAGGGCTGAAAATACGGTAACCAAATTGAGGAGCGATGGAAACGTTGAGATAATTGCCATACATTCCGCCGCCCACGTTGCCGCCGACGACAAATTTTCCTTTCATATCCGGCACATCAGGAAGGAACTGCGCCGAGGCCTTGCCAACAAGGCCGAAAAGCATCAAACAAAGCGATGCGATGATTGCGAAACGTTTCATAGTCACGATATTTTCCGCAAAAATACAATAAAATCCTTATCCGCTCGTATCCAATAATAGTTTATCTTTGCTTTTTTAAATTTTGTCATGAAAGCTCGACATATCTTACTCATAATCACCATTTTCCTGTTGGCAGGCTACTCGTGCAAGAAGAACAACACGGTCAACCCCGACTCCAATTTGAAGCTGGAATTCTCGGCCGACACAGTTCTCTTCGACACCGTTTTTACCTCTTTAGGCTCGGCCACACACGAACTGAGAATCTACAATACGCATAGCGACGACTTGAAAATCAGTTCCATACGCCTTGTCGGAGGCGACAATTCCCCTTTCCGTTTCAACCTCGACGGCGAAAGTGCCACCGAGATTTATGACAAGATCATCCCTGCCAACGACAGCCTCTTCTCCTTCCTGCGCGTCACCATCAATCCGAACGACCTCAACTCGCCTTTCGTCGTAGAAGATGAGTTGGAGTTCGTCACCAATGGCAATGCGCAGACCATTAAGCTATTTGCATGGGGACAAAACGCCAACTACATCGTCGCCGACAAGGTGGTGGACATTGGCGGAACGCCCTATCCCTACCACATCGTTGCCGACAGCCTTCAGACCACGGTTTGGACTTCGGAACGGCCCTACGTGATCTACGGTTATGCCCTCATCAACAGTTACGGCACCTTGAGAATTGAACGAGGCACGCAAGTCTATTGTCACCAAGGCGGTGGCATCCTCTCGTGGAGCGACGGTCAGCTCATCATTGAGGGCACGGCTGAGGAACCTGTCATCGTGCAGGGCGACCGTTTGGAGCCCTATTACAACGACACCCCTGGACAATGGGAACAAATCCTGATGATGGACGGTCGTGCCGGTGCCGACCATCGCATCAGCCATGCCATCATCCGCAACGGCACTATCGGGCTTAACTGCCAATCAGTTTTGAAAGCAACAGAATGTGCCTTACGCATCGACAACACCATCGTTGAAAACCAAAGCGGCTACGGCTTGTTCTCTATCCTCTATGCCGTTGAGGCCAAGAACTTTGTCATCGCTAACTGTGGCTTTGCCAACTTCTGGGCCTTCGGTGGCGATTACCGCTTTGTGCACGGCACCATCGCCAACTATTGGAACGCCAACGAGCACAATAACAACGAAAACGCCGTTTCGGTTGCGAACTATGCCATCGGTGGCAACGAGCAGCCCTTCTATTATCCCTTCCGCATGGAAATGGACAACTGCATCATTTATGGCAGACAGAAGGACGAAATCAAGACAGTTTTCGGTCCAGATGCAGATTCGCTCTACACCTTCGACCACTGCCTCATCAAATCGGAGAAATACAACGGAACGATGCCAGGTTTCAGCCATTGCCTCTTCAACCTGGAACCACTCTTTGCCGACCCCATCAAGCCCGACTGCCACATCGACAGCATCGCCTCGCCCGTCATCGGCATGGGCAACCCACTATTTGGTAACGAATTGCCTAGCGATTTGGACGGGATATCAAGGGTAGGCGCGCCTGATATTGGGGCATACCAATATGCGCCGAGATAATGGGATGATTGGTATAGAGACGCATGCAATGCGTCTCTACAAATCAATAAACAACCTTCACCTTTAAGGTCTTCGTGTTGCCAACGCCATCGGTCACCACAACTTTCACGTTGTTAGTGCCTTTCTTGATCTTTTCGTCGAACTCGTAATAAAGCAGGTCGTTCTTGGCGTCGTACTTGCCCAAGACCCACACGTCATCCAGATAGATATTGTAGGTCTCGATGCCGGTCATGTCGTCTGAAATCTTGAAGCGCAGCGACTTCAGCTCATGCACGGCTTGGCCGTTCTTGAAATTGGAAGCCTTGACCGTCGGTGCCACGGAGTCAATCTTGACGGTGTATTCGCCCATGGTATAAGTCTTCACTTCCATGCAGCCATTTTTCATGGAGCCGCCCAAAGAGGAGACCTTGCCGTTTTTGTCGATGCTGGCGATATACATCCTCTTGTCGGAGGCCCACCGTTCTTCAGGTCGGATGCGCACGGTGAACTTCTTGAAAGTGGTCATGCCCTCATCACCAAAGCGATAGATGCGAGAGCAGCAACCCGCCTCATCACGTTGACCCGTCGGTATCCACTCGTCGCGGAAGAGCGTATAATTCTCCATAGAAACGTTGAAGTCCTCAATGGTAATGTTGTTGTTGAGCGAGCCGTCGGCCTTCACGAAATACTCGCTGCGACGGCGTGCAGGACGCTCCACCTCAACGGGTGCCACGCCCACCAATTTGAACGATGCCGTCGAGCTGTTGCCCGCATAATCGGTGATTTTGAAACAGACATTCACCGTGTCGCCTTCCACCACCTTGACTGTTCCATTCTTCTTCTTAATCATGCGCAAATGGTTGTTCGGGTCGACATCGGTGCGCACATAGTTCGATTTCTTCTCCTTATAATGGCGATAGTCGAGCAGGCTGTTCACATAACGCGGCTCGCTGTAAGAGAAGCTATCAGCCTCAACTTGGAAAGCCAACTCGTCGTCGAGGAAGAGTTCATAGAAATAAGGGCCATTCTTATTCGTCGAGGCACCCACCATATCGTAAGTGCACACGCCAAACGAAATCTCACCGTTGCCATGGACATATTCCCTTTCTTTAAGGCTATATTTCCCCTTAGGATTCTCAGTCAGAGAGAAATACTTCGGATTGATTCCACCTTCCAAGGTCGAAGAGTCGCCCAAGGGATACACAGAGACGCCAAGGATGGTCGGACGCACATTGTCCTCAATCTTATAACCGAAAAACATCGGGTTGACGGGCTTTTCACTTCCCGTATGACGTATCTCGAAATGCAAGTGGGGTCCTCCCGAGCTGCCCGAATTACCCGAGATGCCAATCAAGTCGCCTCGTTTCACTGGGAAAACGTCTTTTTCAAGATAAATCTGCGAGGTATATTTCTTGTTCTTGTATTGGAATTGCGTCACATATTTGGCCACATCGCTTCTGAAACGTTGCAAGTGGGCATACACCGTCGTAAAACCATCATAATGCGTGATATACAACACGTTACCATAACCGTAGGGAGACACTCCGATACGGCTAATATAGCCATCGGCCACGGCATACACCTTCTTGCCTTCCACACTCTGGGTCCTGATGTCGAGGCCGGCATGAACGTGGTTGGGACGAATTTCGGCAAAAGTGGCCGACAACATAATGGGAATATCAAGCGGGTTGCGGTATTGAGGATAGGTTTGAGCGGCTGCACCGACAGTGACTGCCATCGCAAGCAAAACCAATAAAGAACGCAATTTCTTCATCATTGTAAACTCCTTATTAAATAATTGGGCAAAGATACACTTTTTTTCTATTTTTGCATCGGTTTTTGAAACAAAACGATGCGTCGTCAAACGAGAAAAGAGAAAATCCAAGCTTGGCTTTCGTCGCCTTACATGCTGTTAGCCTATCGGTTGATTGCCACCTTGTTGGTACTCAGCATCAGCCGTTGGATGCTCTATCTGTTCAACCTCCAGTTTTTCCACCAGCTTGACACCGGCCAAGCCTTGGCACTCTATCTGCAAGGGATGCGGTTCGACCTTCCCATCGCCTTCGGCATCAACATATTGACCATCCTTTTCTATTGTCTTCCCTCACGCATCATTTATAAAGATGAGCTACAGACCTTCGTCGACATCATCTACATCGTGGCCAACGCCATCGCCGTCCTGCTAAATTTTCTGGATATTGTTTGTTTCCATTTCTTCGGCAAACACCTCACCACCCATTTCCTGAAACTGCTCTTTAATTCCGATGAGGTATCGTTTGGCGTCGTCAGGCAGGTCTTTTTCGACTATTGGTACCTATTAGTCATCTTCGTGCTCTTCGTGCTGATTATCATCGTAGTAGCGCAACACACCAAGCTCAATAAGCCAGAAAAAGAAGAAAAGCCGCACTGGGTCCTTCGACAGTCCATCAGTCTGATGGTGATGCTTCTGCTCACGGCCCTTGCTGGTCGTGGTGGGCTCCAAGCCAAGCCCATTTCGGTAGAGACCGCCATGCAATACACCGACCCGCAGAACGCGCCCATCCTGCTAAACACACCGTTCTGCCTCCTCACCACTCATGAGACCCCGCTGAAAGAACGAGCCGGTGAATATGTTAGCGACTTCTCCCCCATTCATTACGAATTGACAGCCAATCGCTTCATTGAAAGCGATAGCTTGGCCGTGGACAGTTTACCTTCCAATGTGGTCGTCATCATCTTAAAAAACATTGGACAAGAAATGGTAGGGTATTACAGCCACGACCGCCGTTCCCAGCTCACACCTTTCCTCGACTCACTCTTGAGCCAAAGCCTCACCTTCAATGGCATGTCGAACAGCCGCAGGAGCCTGGAGGTGCTGCCTGCCATCCTGGCCAGTATCCCCTCGATGATGGAGAACGACTTTGTGAGGTCGCCCTATGCCAACAACGAGTTTGATGCCTACAGCAAACACTTACAAAAACAAGGTTACAACACCATCTTTATGCATGGCGGCAAGAACGGTGTGATGGGCTTCGACGAGTTCTCGCGCCGCGCAGGATTCAGCAAGTATTTCGGACGCACAGAATATGGCGACGACAACGATTACGACGGACAATGGGGCATCTACGACGGGCCTTTCCTGCAATATGCCGCCAAGACCCTCAACCGCGTGCACGAGCCTTTCGCCACGGCCATCTACACCCTCTCGTCGCGCTATCCCTACAAAGTGCCCAAAGACTTCGAGTTTCCCGAAGGCAGCTATTTCTGGACAGGATTCGAAAAGACCGTCTATTATGTCGACTGCGCCTTGAGGGACTTTTTCAAAACCGCCAAGCAGATGCCGTGGTACGATCACACCCTGTTCGTCATCACAGCGGACTATTCCAACAATGAGCACTTCCAGCCCGAATACAGCAACGTCTGGGGCATGTATTCCATCCCTATCGCCTTCTATTATCCAAACAAAATCAAGGCTTTACAAAGCAACGAGATCGCCCAGCAAATCGATCTTGGGCCGTCCATCCTCTCCGCACTTGAAGTCAACGACACACTGTTCTCTTTCGGCCGTAACCTGTTCGACACCCTTAGCGAGCCCTCTTTCGTCAGCTATTACAACCTGACCTACCAATATTGCGACGGCACCTATCTGGTACAGTCGGACGGCGAGAATTCTTTCGGCATCTTCAAGCCCATCAGCGACTCGCTTTTGAACGATAACCTCATCGACAGGCTGCAGTGTCCTGACGTTTACGACAAGCTCTATCGTTTCCTGCAAGAGTATAACAACAGAATGATTAACAACGAGTTATATTATATCCCAACCGATACCATTATTTATAACGACAGCCTCCATGAAACACAAGAGTGACAAAAACGGAACCGTATATTCCACCAACCCTGACTTTGCCTTCGACTATGGCGAGGAAGAAGTCATCACCCTAGAGCCAGCCAAACAGAACCTACGCGTAATGCTCGACAAGAAACAGCGCGGCGGAAAGAAAGTGACCCTCATCACAGGCTTCCAAGGCTCCGACTACGACCTTGCCGTCTTGGGCAAGGAACTGAAGTCGGCCTGCGGTGTGGGCGGTAGCGTGAAAGATGGCGAAATCCTGCTTCAAGGCGACTTCAGAGAGAAAGTGCTGGCGCTATTGGTACAGAAAGGTTATACAAAGACTAAAATCAGCGGAATATGATTGAAAAATACATAGAGATCCTTAGCGGCATCGGAAAGTATCTTCATTTTGGTCAGAACACCTCACTAGGCATCGCCGAAGGCATTGCCTTCGTCTCACTGCTTGTCGTGGGTATCCTGTTATATTTCCTTGCACGTTTCATCATTAGCAAGACCGTCAACGTCCTCATCAAGAAGACACCTTCGAAGTACGACGACCTGCTTGTGAAAAACAAGGTATTCATTCGCATCTGCCTGCTCATCCCAGCCATACTTGTCAAATACTACCTCAATGACGCCATACCTAACTTCCCAGGAGCCGTTGCCATCATCACCAAGATTACGAAAATCTATGAAATCATGGTCTATGCCTCCATCTTGATGGCTTTGGTGAACGCAGCACATGAGCTCTACAACTCATTTGAAACCTCGAAATTGAAACCCATCGAAGGCTTGATACAAGTCATCAAAGGCATCATTATCGCCGTCAGCGTGTTGCTCATCACCACCTTCCTGTTAGGCAAAAGCCTCAGCAGCATCATCATCGGATTGGGCACCATCTCGGCCGTGCTCCTACTCATCTTCCAAGACTCCATCAAAGGCTTTGTGGGCAGCATACAACTGTCGATCAACGACATGCTCCGCATTGGTGACTGGATCGTGATGGGGCAGGCCGACGGCACTGTGTTGGAGATCAACCTCACTTCAGTGAAAGTGCAGAACTGGGACAACACCATCACCACCATCCCCACCTACACACTGGTCTCGGCCCCGTTCACCAACTGGCGCGGTATGTCAGAGTCGGGCGGACGACGCATCGCCCGCAGCATCAACATCGACGTGAACACTATACGTTATTGCACGCCGGAGATGCTGGAGAAATACAAGCATTATTCTTTGGTAAAGGACTACATCGCCGAGAAAGAAGAAGACATCCTCGAATACAACAAGTCGAACAACATCGACACGAGCGAGATCATGAACGGCCGCCAACAGACCAACCTCGGCATCTTCCGCGCCTACATCAAGGCCTACCTCAATAACAACCCGAAGCTGAACCACAACCTCACCATGATGGTGCGACAGCTGCAGCCCACGGAGTTTGGTGTGCCTTTGCAAATCTACGCCTTCAGCAGCGACAAGCAATGGACCAACTACGAGGAAATCCAAAGCGACATTTTCGACCATATCATTTCCGCTGCGCCGATGTTTGATTTGAAGATATACCAGAAACATTAAGACGCGCTTAGCGTCATTGCGAGAAGGCACGACGATGCTATTATGATTGTAGACTAGATTGCTTCGTTCCTCGCAATGACTAGGAATGGCATAATAAATGAAAGTATGAACCCAGGAATCGTTTTTACAGAGAAGTATTTGAGGCTGATGTTCAAACAGTTGCGCGACGCCACACCTGAGGAGGTGATGGATGAGTTGGAGCATTGCCGTCGCGAAAACCGACGTCCCGTGCGCATACCACGTTATTTCAGGGGATTCTTCGTCGAAGACGAGAAATACTGCGCCTCAACAGGCTTTGAGATGCAAGTCTTCAGGCATGACGAAGTAAGGAAATCCTTAATCCAACCAAAGAAACTCATCCTATACCTCCACGGCGGTGCCTTCATCTATCCACCCGTGTTCTTCCATTGGCGTTTCCTGCACGACATTGCCCTGCGCACCCATTGCGATGCCTTGTTGCCCGTCTATCCCAAGTCGCCGGAATACGACTGCGAATACTCCGTCAAGACGCTGTTGGAATACTACAAAAGCATTTCGGATTCAGGGCAATACGATGAAATCCACCTTGTAGGCGACTCCGCAGGAGCTTGTCTCTGCCTTGTGGTTGCACAGGAAGCTTTCAAAAACGGCTGGCAAAAGCCAACGTCCTCCACCCTGCTCTCGCCTTGCGTTGACCTAAGCCACGCCAAGGAAAAAGAGATGCTGGCTTTGCAAGATCGAGACAGCATGCTGCAATACGACCGTATTGTCATCCTCAATGCCATCTGGCAAGGCCAATTGTCGGCACAACATCCTTGGGTCAGCCCCGTTTTTGGTGACTTCAGCGGCATCGACAATTTGAGTGTTTATTACGGTTCCGACGAAATCCTCCAGCCCGACGACCTTTTTCTCAAAGAAACGTATGAAAAGGCGGGCAAAACCGGACATTTCCACGAGTACGAAGGCATGTTCCACACCTTTGCCATGTTCCCGATACCGGATGGATTCAAAGCCACAAAAAAAATAGCCGCCTTCATCAAGGATGGGCGGCTATAGTAGTTTGGGCAATTCTTCGTCTTACGGGCAAGTAGTCACCGTGTTGGCACACACCCATTCCTCGTCGACCCAGCCGTGAAGGTCAACGAAAGGATGGCGGTAACCTTCTTGCCATTCTTCCTCAACCTCGCCCCAGCACCAGTCCTTCGGGTTGGATTTCACCTGCAAACGGCGCGTCTTGGTGTCGGCAGCGACAACATCCAAACTGATTTCCTTGTAGTCGGTCGTGCAGACCACCTCTTGGCTGTCGGGAGCCTTGTAGAAGTTGATGGTTTCACCGCCATAATTACGGGTAGCGAACGAGAAATGAGGATTATGGATAACGGGATAAGGCTTGCCTTCGAAGGGGTCTTTATACTCAACCTCAACCAGATTGCCTGCCTCATCCATCTCAAAACTATCTTCTTCCTCTGGGCACCAATGATAAGGGATGAGCCAATCGCCATCAGGCATCTGCCATGCATCGACAATCATATCATAGCCGCCATAATCAAGGATGAATCCAAACAAATCATCCTCATTGAAGTCGGCTGGCATGGCGTCGAGATAGCGAACCGTAGTCTCATCGTTCGCAGGTTTGTCTTTAATTTCTGTCGTGTTTTGCGTGGAAGCTGTGTTGCATCCAAACAGCAGGGCGACAAGTGCCCCTAAGAGTAATGCTTTTTTCATGATGAAATTCGATAAATGAATTGCCAAATTACTTCTTGACCTTCACCTTCTTTTGGTTTTTAATGATTTTATTCTGTCCGGAGTTGTTTGGCTCGTTCTTCTGCAATTCAGCCTTCTTCTTATTCACAGCCGCCACGTATCTTCCGTTGGGATAGGCTTTTAGATAGGCATCACAAGCAGCCACGGTTGTGCACTTCTTATAAAACTCATCTTCGTTCTTCTCTGACTGTTCAGCATCTTTCACTTTCTTTTCCAACTCACTTTTCTTTGCCTTCACTTCATTCACATATCTACCATTGGGATAGGCATTCAGGTAGGCATTGCAAGCCGAAATGGTGGTGCACTTCCTATAGCTCTCATCTTCTTTGCGTTCCGCCTCTGCTCTGGCTTCTGCCCTTTCTTCGGCTTGCTCTTTGGCTTGGGCTTTCTGAGCCTTGGCAGTACTGTCGGCCACATATCTGTCGACCACATTTTTGGCATCCTTGTAGTATTTGCCGTTAGTTCCATAGGAACTCATATAAGCCCTATAGTCGGCAACTGAAGAACAGGCTTTATAGGCTTGGGTATCAGAATCGTTGTCTTCAGATTTAAAGTTAAAGTGACCACAACTCGACAGGCCTCCAACCATAACGGCTACGCCTAAACCCAAACCTAACAAAAGGTTGACTTTATTCTTGCGATTCGTTGAACTTTTTGGTGCAGCTGCACCTTGAGGATAATTAGTTTTGTTTTTCATAACACTAAATATTTTTGAAATGATAATTAACGTAAAACAATCTTCGTGTTGACTTCTTCGTAACCATTCTGTGCCTTCAACAAATAGAGGCCCTTCGGTTGTCCGCTGATATCAAGAGTTGCATGTGATTCGGTAAGTTGTTCCAACACTTTTCTGCCAGTGATGTCAAACACTTTTACTTGCCATTGGCCTTGGCCCAAATTGAGGTTGACGATGCCCGTGGTCGGATTGGGCGACACGCAGACAGCCGCTAATCCATCCTCTTCCACCGCCACATAACCATCGCAATGGAGCTCAGTAGCCAACTCGTAGGTAAACCTTCCAGAGGAGTTGCCGCCATTGAAGACTACCGCTCCATTGGAGTCTTTCACCTGGAAGAAGCCACCGCCCATGCCTTCACCAGCCGCATCGTACACGGTAAGACGATAACAGGCCTCATGAGGCAAAACGACGTTTTCTCTATAGACGTGGTTGGCTTGCTCGTAGGTAAAATGATACAAGACCTCTTCCGTATCCATGTTTTTAATTTCAAACGACGTGTTTTCGGGATGCGGGCCCGTCTTCAACTGCAAAAGCAAGGCACCATCCACGGTAACCGGCTCGCCCAATGCGACACCCGCTACATTGTCGGCCATGAACTCGTCGGCATGGCCATTGGGCATCTCCACAAAGAATTGCAAAGTACCCGTGGTTTCAGCCACAAAGTCGTCCATCACCATTTCGACCGTATCACCCTGGGGCAACGTGCCGTTCCAAGTTTGGCTATGGCTCCTCAAACCGTCAAAGACACGTACCTCAAACGAGTTAATGGTCTCGTGACCGAAATTCTTCACCTTCAGACGTGGATGTTGCATACCAGAGCAGTTCTTGACCACAACATTGTCAATTCCTTGCAGGACCAGGTCATAATCCAAATCCAAGGCTGTGGACATACGAACGGCTTGGTAAACCTCTTTTGTACTACCCGAGTAATTCTGCACCCAAGCCGTCAAATAGCAGTCTTCCTTGGGCCAGTTCATCTCAAAGGTCTCACTGATATTCATTGTGGGGCCTGTGAAAGGTGTACCCGTTTGCGTGGGTATCATGTCACGACACACATGGTGCAAGCCCTGCATGCCTTGCCAGCTCACATCGATATTGCATTGGGTCAAGGCGATGAAAACGCGCACATCGTTGCCGCTGCAATCACCCACTTGGTTGACAGTGCAATTCACACGGCAGGTATTACCTTCCACACACTCATAACTCAAGTCGATGGTGAACGGGCTGGCCACGTCAATGCGTTGGTTGTAGTAATTTCTGTAAGAGGAATACATATTCTCACTGGCGCTACCGCCACCTGATTTGGTATAAATGCCATCAACCTTCAATGTCGGATAACTGTTGATGCCATAATAGCTGGCGCGTGCATTGGTCTCGTTGGTGTAATACAGATCGGTGGAAAACGCCGGAGTATGATAGGCAACTGGAGCGATGGCCAAGCCTTCCTCCATCATCTGAGCGATGCCGTTGGCTGCGGCAGGGCAATATGGGCAGCGAACACCGGTGAAAACTTCAAAAAGCACACACTCACGTGCCACATTGTCTTTGCTTTGGGCAAACGCCGTCGAGAACAATCCTATCGCAACGGCAAAGAAAAGTACAGTCTTCTTCATAGTTAATCGATTTATTAAATTTATAGCCGCAAAAATAAGAAGTTTTTTGTGTTGACCAACCAAATCCGTAAGATTTCTTAATTTTGCCCCGCAAAAAAAACCAACATCTATACTCAAAAGGTTGGGAATAATTTATGTAAATGAAAGAAAACCAGAAAAATACAAAACTCATAGGAGCCATTGCCGTTGCGCTATCCGCCATGCTTTGGGGCACCGACGGTATCCTTCTGACTCCACAACTCTACAACCTCAACACAGCTTTCGTGGTCTTCGTCATCCACCTCTTCCCATTTTTGCTGATGAATGTGTTTTTCTTCAGGGAATACCGTCACTTGAAGACCATGACGCGCTCCGACTTGATCTATTTCCTTCTCATCGCCTTGTTTGGCGGCGCCTTGGGCACCTTGGCCATCGTCAAGTCGCTGTTTCTGTTGCATTTCAACAGCCTGTCAGTCATTGTACTGCTGCAAAAGCTGCAACCCGTCTTCGCCGTTATCTTGGCGCGCATCATCTTGAAAGAGAGGATCAAGAGGCACTTCGCACTATGGGCTGTCGTCGCTCTAGTTGGTGGCTATTTCCTCACCTTCGGATGGTCACTTCCTGATTTCAGCACCGAAGGCATCACCACTGTCTATGCGGCTTTGCTCTCGCTGTTGGCTGCCTTCTCCTTCGGTAGTTCGACGGTGTTTTCCAAGAAGATCCTAGGCAACTATTCCTTTGTCAGCTCCACCTTCTTCCGCTATGGCTTCACCACCTTGATCATGCTGGTCATCGTGCTGTTCAGCGGCCATATCGGCGATTTCTCGCAGGTGACGCCTCGCAACTGGCTCTTCATCGCCCTCATCGGCCTGACCACAGGCTCGGGTGCCATCTTCTTGTATTACTATGGTTTACGCCACGTAAGGGCCTCGCTATCCACCTTCCTTGAGTTGATGTACCCCATCACAGCCGTGGTGTTGGACTATTTTGTCAACGGCACCAAATATTCGCCCGTGCAGTGGGCTGCGGCCTTCGTGATGATGTTTGCGATTGTGATGTTGAATGTTAGTGGAAGAGAACGCGAATAGATTCCCTTCGGGAATGGCTTATCTTTTGCGGGTTAAACTGCGGCGGCTTCAGGCATCTTCAAAATTGAAAAATCATCAAGCCGCCGCTTATTACAATTAAGCCCTACTCCATTCCCGAAGGGAATCTCATCACAACCATAATTGTCCACCAACTCTACTAATTATTCCCATTTTTGTCTACCTTTGCAGCGTCATCAAAAAACTAACATCATGGACAACGAAATCAAGTGCATTTATTCCGGTTCCTTAGTCAATGCTGAGTTTATTGGCAGCGTGTTGGAGGAGAACGACATCAAGTTCCTTATCCGCAACTTCCAAGAAGAAAGCCTCGTGGCAGGTTGGGCGGCAGGCACAATCAAGGGCGATGCCTCGGTGTTTGTTTTCACCGAGGACTACGACAAAGCCATGCTGCTCTTGGATGAGATCAATGCTGCAGAGATGGAAGGAGAATAACCGTTTCCTCCCTTTTTTAAGCCTTGATGGCTTTAATACTTCTCAAAAACAAAAAAAGCCAAGAAGCGCTTTCGCACTCCTTGGCTTTGCATTTTCATTGGCAAAGGCTTAATTCCTGAAAATCAGTCCATCGCCTTGCACATCCACGATAATGGTCTTCGTCTTGTCGACCGACTCGGCCAAAATCATCTTCGAGAGCGAGTTGAGCAACTCACGCTGCATCATACGCTTCACAGGACGCGCACCGTACTGCGGGTTGTAGCTCTGCTTTGCGATAAAGTCGACCGCGGCATCGGTGATGTCGATCTTGATGTCATTGGCGGCCAGCATCTTCTGCACGCTGCGGAACTGCATCCTCACGATGTCGGCAATCTGGCTCTCGTCCAAAGGTTTGAACATGATGATGTCGTCGACACGGTTCAGAAACTCAGGTCGCATGAACTGCTTCAGCTGCTCCATCACCTCGTTACGGGTCTTCTCGAAGACCTCCTCGTCATTGCTGCCATTCAGCAGGGCGAAGTTGTCCTGGATAATGTTAGCGCCGATGTTGGAGGTCATGATGACGATGGTGTTCTTGAAGTCCACCGTACGGCCCTTGTTGTCGGTCAGACGGCCGTCGTCAAGCACCTGCAACAGGATATTGAACACATCGGGGTGTGCCTTCTCAATTTCATCCAACAGGATGACCGAATACGGCTTACGACGCACAGCCTCAGTCAATTGGCCACTCTCTTCGTAGCCCACATATCCTGGAGGCGCTCCGATGAGCCGCGACACCGTGTGACGCTCCTGGTACTCCGACATGTCGATACGCACCATGGCGTTCTCATCGTCGAACAGGAACTCAGCCAAGGCCTTGGCCAGCTCGGTCTTACCCACGCCTGTGGTACCCATGAAGATGAAGGAACCGATAGGACGTTTGGCGTCCTGCAAGCCAGCACGGCTACGACGGATGGCATCGCTCACGGCGGTGATAGCCTCATCCTGACCCACCACACGTTTGTGCAGCTCGTCTTCGAGGTGCAGCAGCTTCTCACGTTCGCTCTGCATCATCTTGTTGACCGGGATGCCCGTCCAACGCGACACGATCTCTGCCACGTCGTCGGCACCGACTTCCTCGTCCACCAGCGGGTGATCGCCTTGTGCCGCGTTCAAGTCGGCCTTGGCCTTCTCGATGGCGGCCTCAGCCTCGCGGATCTTGCCGTAACGCAACTCAGCCACACGGCCATAGTCACCGTCACGCTCAGCCACCTCGGCTTGGTGCTTGTAGGTCTCTATGTTGCTCTTCTCCTTCTGGATGAGTTCCACGTAGTTGCGTTCGGTCTCCCACTTGGCCTTGATGGCGGAGCGTTTGTCGTTTAGTTCGGCCAACTCCTTCCCTATCTCCTCCACCTTCTTGGTGTCGTTCTCGCGCTTGATGGCCTCGCGTTCGATTTCCAACTGACGGATGGCACGTTCCACGTCTTCAAGCTCCTCAGGCATCGAGTCGATTTGTAGCCTCAAACGTGAGGCAGCTTCGTCGATCAAGTCGATGGCCTTATCGGGCAGGAAACGATCGGAGATGTAACGCACCGACAGCTGCACGGCCGAGATGATGGCCTCGTCCAAGATACGGATGTGGTGGTGGGTCTCGTAACGTTCCTTCAAGCCACGCAGGATACTGATGGCCGAAGCTTCGTCGGGCTCGTCAATCATGACCTTCTGGAAACGACGCTCCAGTGCCTTGTCCTTCTCGAAATACTGTTGGTATTCCTTCAAGGTGGTGGCACCGATGGCACGCAACTCGCCA